>CAYGST010000178.1:0-8646 GCA_964352415.1 uncultured Planctomycetaceae bacterium
GAGGCGCGGCGTGGCGCAGGCGGAGCGCAGGCGCTAGACCGTCGGGCTGACGCGTCGCTTCGGCTCGGCCGTCGCGGTCGACGGGCTCGACCTCGTCGTCCCGGCGGGACGCTTCCTGGGCTTCCTCGGCGCGAACGGCGCCGGCAAGTCCACGACGATCAAGATGCTCACCGGGCTCCTGAGCCCCAGCGCGGGCCGCGCTCGGGTCCTCGGCCATGACCTCGCCGGGGACGCGCTCGAGGCCAAGCGGCTGATCGGCGTCGTGCCCGAGGACCTCGCGATCCACGACCGCCTGACGGCGCTCGAGTACCTCACGTTCGTCGGACGGATGTACGGTCTGCCCCGCGAGGCGATCGCCCTGCGCGCCGCGGAGCTCCTGGAGTGGATGGACCTCGTGCGCGATCCGAAGAAGCTGATCGTCGACTTCAGCCACGGCATGAAGAAGAAGGTGGCGCTCGCCGCCGCCCTGATCCACGACCCCAAGGTGCTCTTCCTCGACGAGCCCTTCGAGGGCATCGACGTCCTGGCCTCGCGCCAGATCCGCGCGCTGCTCGCGCGGCTGCTCGAGAGCGGCGTGACCATCTTCCTCACCTCCCACGTGCTCGAGATCGTCGAGAAGCTCTGCACGCACGTCGCGATCATCCACCAGGGCCAGCTCGTCGCGCACGGCTCCCTCGAGGAGCTGCGCGCAGGCGTGAGCGTCGACGCGAGCGGGAGCAGGACGCTCGAGGAGATCTTCCTCGATCTGGTCGAGGCCGACGTCTCGGCCGCGCCGGAGCTCTCCTGGCTCGGCTGAGAGCCTGTGAAGAAATCCATCGCACTCCTCGCCACGCCTCGCTCGCGCCCCGAGCTGCGTTGCCCCTCCTCCGAAACGGCCGGCGTTGCTTCGTCAGGGCGCCTTGTCGGGACACGATCGCGACGCGCCGAGAAGCGCGAGCGATTCCTTCACAAGCTCTGAGCGCTGCATGGATCAGATCCTCGCCGTCGTCGAGGTCCGCCTGCGGATCCTCGCGAACACGCTCCGACGCCGGACGACCGGCTGGGAGAAGCTGGCTGGCTTCCTGACGCTCGGCATCGGCGGGCTGTTCGCCGGCGGCGTCGCGTTCGGGGTGGCCGCCATGACGTGGTACTTCGGCAGCAGCGACGACCCGAGCCAGGTGCGCTTCGGGCTACTCGCGTGCTTCTGGGTCAGCGCGCTGGTCGGTGTCGTGATGCCGCTGGTCCTCTCCTCGGGTGCGAGCGGACTCGACACGACGAACCTGACGAGCTTCCCGATCTCGAAGGCGAAGCTGTTCCTGCTCAACTGGAGTTCCTCGTTCGCCTCCGCGGATCACTTCGCGCACTACCCGACCCTGGTCGCGACCTTCGTGGTCTGGCTCCGACTCGGCTTCGACGGCGGCTGGAGCGCCTTGCTCCTGTTCGTGCTGCTGCCGATCGTCGTCGTCACGTGGTCGAGCGCGTTCCTGATGCTGCTGCAGTCGCTCATGCGTCATCGGCGCGGAAAGGAGATCGCCGGGATGGTCGGGTTCGCGATCTTCCTCGTTCTCGTGCTGCTGCCCTCGCTCCTCCAGCCACACCTGGACCCACCGAGGACGGTCGTCTTCACGAATCAGCCCGGCGGCGAGGTCGAGGTCGACGAGCCGAGCGACGAGGAGGAGCTCGCCAAGCTCGTCGAGCCGGTCATCCAGCCCCTCCTGCGCGTCGCCTCCTGGCTGCCGCCGAACATCGCCGCCGACGGTATCGCGGGGCTCCACGTCCCCGCCGGGACCGGCGAGGCCAAGAGCAGCAGGCACCCCATCGTCGAGCTGCTCGGCTGGTGGATCGCAGGACTGGGCTTCGCGTGGCTGGTGTTCAGGCGCCAGCTCGGCAGCGTGGGCGCCACCGGTCGCAGCGGCAGCGGCGGAACGGGCAAGACGCGCGTGTCCACGTTCGACGCGACCCGCACCTTCGGCTTCCTGCCGCAGGAGGTGGTCGCGGTCGCGAGCAAGGAGCTGCTCTACATCGGACGCAGCTCCGTCGGGCGGCTCAACATCCTGATCGTCCCGGCCGTCTCCGCGCTGATGCTCGTCGTGTTCCAGCCCCTCAGCGACGGCGAGGTGTTCCTCGGACGCGGGGTGGAGGACTGGGCGCTCATCGGGCTGATGCTCTACGGAGTCCTGTTCACGAACAACTTCGTCAACAACTCCGCGGGCTGGGAGGGCGTCGGCTTCAAGACGTACCTGCTCGCTCCCGTTCCATTCGAGCGCGTGCTGTTCGGCAAGAACCTCGGCGTCTGGCTCTACTCGCTGGTGCTCTTCGCGCTGGTGCTGATCACGTGGACCGTGTTCCGCGGAGTGCCGCCCCTCTCGACCTTCGCCACCGGGACCACCTTCTACTTCGGCGCGATCGTGCTGTTCACGACGTCGGGCAACTTCTCCTCGCTCGCGTTTCCCGTGGCGCGCGACATCTCGAAGATGAAGAGTCAGCCGTCGCAGCCGGCGATCCTCATGTCGCTCGCGACCGTCTTCGGACTCGCGGGCCTGCTGCTCTTCTTGCTCGGCGTGCCCGCGCTGCTCGGATTCGCGCTCTCTCCGGCGATCCCGCTGTCCGCGTTCCTGGTGGGCACGGTGGTGGTCTACCGCCTCTCGCTCCCGATCGCCGCGAACCTCTTCCGGCGCAAGCGCGATCGGATCCTGGAGCGGCTGGAGCAGGGCAGCTGACGGGCGGCCGCCGCGGCGACCTGCCCGGGCCCTCGGAGCCTCGGGAACGACCCGCGGGACGACTCGACTTGGCCAGGGCGCGCCCGTATCCTGCCCCGCCATGCCCAAGACCTCCCTCACGATCGATCGGCTGCGCGAGCATGGCGTGGTCGGCGCCGGCGGCGCCGGCTTCCCCTGCTACGAGAAGCTCAAGAAGCCGGTCGAGATCTTCCTGCTGAACGCCGCCGAGTGCGAGCCGCTCCTCCACAAGGACAAGGAGCTGCTCTCGAACTTCACGGACGAGGTCCTCGACGGGATGGTCGCCGTGTCCACGCAGGTCGGTGCCAGCCGCTCGATCATCGGGATCAAGACCAAGTACAAGGACCTGATCGCGCGCATCACGCCGATGGCCGCGCAGCGCGGCATCGAGGTCCACCAGCTGCCTGACTCCTACCCCGCCGGGGACGAGTTCGTGCTCTGCTACGAGGCGACCGGACGCATCGTGCCGCCGGGCGGTCTGCCCAGCGACGTCGGCTGCCTGACCCAAAACGTCGAGACAGTGCTGAACCTGCAGCGCGACCAGCCCGTCACGCACAAGTACTTCTGCGTCGTCGGCGACGTGCCCCAGCCGGTGACGATCTGCGCGCCGATCGGGACCAGCTTCCGCGAGGTGTTCCGCACCGTCGGGATGGACCCCGAGCTCATCGAGCACGTGCAGGTCGGCGGCGTGATGATGGGCACGCCCATGGCGAGCCTCGACGAGGTCGTCACGCGCACGACCGGCGCGCTGCTGCACTTCAAGCACGATCACGTCGTCGCCCGCAAGTACACGACCACGCCGCGTCAGCGCGACGTGATCGGCATGTCCGCCTGCGACCAGTGCTCGTTCTGCACCGAGCTCTGCCCGCGCTACCTGCTCGGACACCCGGTCGAGCCGCACATCGCCATGCGCAGCCTCGAGTTCAACCGCATGGGCGAGGACGCGCTGCTCGGGTCGCAGTTCTGCTGCGAGTGCAACCTCTGCACGCTCTACGCGTGCCCGGAGGATCTCTTCCCGAGCTACGCGACGATCGACAACAAGCGCCAGATGCGCGCGGAGGGCAAGCAGCACCCGGTCACCGGCCGTCGCGACATGCCCGCGCACAGCATGGCCGAGTACCGCCGCGTACCCGTCGCGAGCCTGATCCAGAAGCTCGGGCTCGCGCAGTTCGAGAACACCGGCCCGCTGACCCACTTCGATTGGCGACCCAGCGAGGTGCGCATCCCGCTGCAGATGCACATCGGCGCCCCCGCGCGCCCCGTCGTCGCGGTCGGTGACCGCGTCGAGGTCGGCCAGGTCATCGGCGCTGCTCCCGAGGGCCTCGGCGTCGCCGTCCACGCTTCCATTTCCGGCACCGTCACCGAGGTCGGAAGCGACGTTCGCATCCGCGCCTGACTCCCCCGCACACGATGACTCAAGACCTGACCGCGCTCGGCATGCTCGAGCTGTCCTCCATCGGCGTCGCCCTCGCCGTCGAGGACGCGATGCTGAAGGCCGCCGACGTGAAGCTGCTCGTCGCCAGGACGATCTGCTCCGGCAAGTACATGGTGATGATCGGTGGCGCGACCGCCGAGGTCGAGGCCAGCGTGATTGCGGGTCGCGAGGCCTCGATGGAGGCGCTGATCGACGAGCTGATCCTCCCCAACGTCGACAAGCGCATCTTCCCCGCCATCTCCGGCGTCGTGCAGCTCGAGGACGAGGACCGCGACGCGCTCGGCGTGCTCGAGGCCTTCTCCGTGACCTCGATCGTCGAGGGCGCCGACGCGGCCCTGAAGGCGGCCGACGTCAAGCTGTTCAAGATCCACGTCGCCATGGCGATCGGCGGCAAGGGCTTCCTCTTGCTCGGCGGACGGCTGAGCGACGTCGAGGCGGCGATCGAGGCCGGCGCGCGCGAGATCGGCAAGCGCGGTCTGCTCGTCAGCCGCGTCGTGATCCCGCGCCCCGAGCCCGAGCTGTTCCAGGACCTCGTCTAGCAGCCCGCGTGACCGAGGCAAAGCCGGCACCCGGGAAGCGACGGATCCTGCCGCGGATCGTCGCGCTCTTCGTCTCGATCTCCGCCGGCCTGTTCGTGGCCGAGCTCGTCGCGCGCGCGAAGTTCGGCACTCCGCTGGCGGAGCGACTCCCGCTTGGCCGCATCGAGGCGGACCCGGAGCGCGGCTGGCGCATGGTCGCCGGCGAGTCGCACTACACCTACCACCACCTGGTGCGCGTCAACGCGCACGGCCTGCGCGGCGAGGAGATCCCGGCCGAGCGCGAGCCCGGAGAGCGTCGCATCCTGGCGCTGGGTGACAGCATGATCTACGGCCAGGGCGTGGCCGAGGCCGACACGTTGCCCTTCGCGCTGCAGGAGGAGCTCGAGCAGCTCCAGCCCAGCGTGCGCTGGCGGGTGATGAACGGGGGCCACCGCGCCTACGCGACGAACCAGGAGCTCGCCCTGCTGCGCCAGCTCGGACCGGCGCTCGACCCCGACGTGGTCGTGCTGTTCTGGTACGACAACGACCTCGAGAACCTCGACGTCGAGGCCGCGAGCGCGCGCCTCGAAGCGAGCGGACCTCGACCGTTCGACGCCGCCGCGCCGCTCGAGGGCGAGGAGCTGTGGAGCTGGAAGGCCAAGCAGCTCCTGCGACGCAGCGCGCTCATCATGTACCTCTACGATCGCTGGAAGGACGGGAAGGCTCCGCTACCGGGCCCCGAGTACTACACGCACGGCTTCCTGCGGCTCGGCCGGCACCTCGACGACTTCTCCGCGCTCGCGCGCGAGCGCGGCTTCACGCCGATCGTCGCCGTCGTGCCGCACGCGGGGACCGTGGCGCTGGACGGACCAGCGACCGAACGCGCCGAAGCGGTCCGGGCTCTGGCGCGCGAGCGTGGAATCGCCACCCTCGAGCTGCTCCCCGCCCTGCGCGAGCTGCTCCAGGCGACCGGCCGGCTCCCCGTGATTCCGTACGACGGACACTACCTGGGCACCGCCAACCGCGAGATGGCCCGGGCGGCGGCTGCGCAGATCGCGGGCCTCTGAGGGCCGCCGCAGGGCGCTGAGCCCGTCACCTGGACACGGCCTCCGCCCTTCGCCGACCCGGTCCTCGATCCGCGGTGCCGCCCAGGGGATCGCAGAGTCCGTCCCGCCGCCTCCCCTGTGGGCTACGCCCGCCCGGCCTCTGGGAGCTCCAAGCGCCTGGGCCCAAGGGACTTGGAGCCTATCCAGGAGCGCCTCGCCGACGACCGACCCGCTTCGTGATGCGGCGGGCCCACCCGCGGCCGACCTCCGAATCGCGCCCAGACCCCGATTCCCCCCCTTGCGAGGAGCGCGCAGTCCCGTAGCCTGCTCAATGCAAGTTCCTAATCTAGCCCAGCACGCGCCGCACGCCCCTCCGCGGCCCGCGCCCTGCCCGACGCTGCCATGAGCCCGCTCCACCTTCGCCTCCTCCCGCTCCACGCCTTCGCCGTGCTCCTCGCGGGCGCCTCCCTCGCCCACGCAGGCGACGGCGACGACTGCTTCAAGACGTTCGGCAAGGGCCGCGGCTTCCCCGACTGCAACAACAACGGGGTCCCCGATTTCTGCGACGTGCTCGAGGGCGACTCCGAGGACTGCAACGAGAACCTCGTGCCTGACGAGTGCGAGCCGGACCAGAACGGCAACGGGATCCCCGACGACTGCGAGGACCTGGAGACGAACGACCTCGACTGCGTCGAGTTCGACCGCTACGAGGAGCTGACTCCGAACGACACGCTCTCCCTGCTCACGCGCTTCCACAACCCCGAGTCGTGGAAGGGCTACGTCTGGGTCGTGGCGGTCAACGAGGCGAACGAGCCCGTCGGCTTCGACCACCTCATCGGCAACTCGCTCACGATCCGCGGTGAGGACACCATCGAGTACGCCGTCAACCCCGTCGACTACCGCGCGGCCGTCGCCGAAGGCGCCTCGACCGACGTCGACGCCGATGGAATCCTCGACCTGAACGGCGTCGAGTACGAGAAGACGGCCGGGCAGATCCAGATCCCCCGCTTCTTCGGCCAGGGCGCGGGGCGCAAGTCGGAGCTGCTCCTGATCGCGCTGTCCGGCGGCACGCGCTTCGACACGACGATCGACTTCCTCGTCTACAACGACAACGAGGAGGTCTTCTCCGCCGAGCACACGTTCACGTGCTGGGATCATGTCCCGCTGATCGAGATCTCGGCCCTGTTCGGTAACGACTTCCTCGCCGGCAGCACGAACCACGACCTGGGCGAGAGCCTCGGGGGCGGGACCGAGTCCGGCTGGATGCGGATCGACGGCGCCGTTGCGAACTCCACGGCGGCGAGCATCGCCGACCCGGCCTTCTACGCCGTTCAGATCGAGCGCACGGGCCTCGACCAGGCCGCTGCGGACCTCCCGTTCGAGACCTGCCTGCAGTCGGGGCACCTGCTCCCCCGGGGGCTGACCGGCGACAACGAGGAAGTCGGCGGCGCCAGCGACGAGGACTGCGACATGAGCCTCGGGCGCCGCCAGGCCGGCAGCCTGCTGCTGTTCCCCGAGTACGACAACCTGACGGGTTCGGCGACGATCCTGACCGTCACCAACACGAACCCCACGGAGTCCATCCGACTGCACTTCGTCTACATCGGGCGCTACGGAAGCTGAGCACGACGCCCTGAACCGGGGCGTGCAAGCGACGAGGGGCGCGCGGGAAACCCGCGCGCCCCTCGTCGTGTTCGAGCGGGACCGTCGTCCCCGCTGCTGCGTGGACGCTAGCTCCAGAGCACCTCGAGAGCGTTGCTCGTGTTGAACTGCTGGCCGCAGGGGCTCGTGAGGAGGTCGCGATACCAGAACTGGTAGTAGAGCGTGGTGCCGGCGCTTGCCCCGCCGAGGGTCGAGACGACCCCGGAGGTCGCCGAAGCGCCCTGCGCGTCGAGCTGCACCGTCTCGAGGCGCTTGACCTGCCCGCCGGCGCAGCGCAGTCCGTCGCCGAAGAGCGAGCCGAGGCCGCCGTTGACCTTCGCGTTGCCCTGGAAGAACAGGCCGAACTTGTTCGCCGGCGCGCCCTGCACGCGCAGCTGCAGGGTGTCCGCCGAGAGCGCGGCGTTGCCGAGCGCCGAGAGTCCGGCGCCCGTGCCCGAGCTGTTCTGGCAGCCTTGACCGGGGAGGCCCGAGTTGCCGCAGGGGCAAATCGCACCGGTGCCGTCGCCGAAGCAGAACACTCCGCCACCGGCGCCGTTGCCGACCAGCTTCCAGCCGGTGAACGTCCCGTCGTCGGCCGTGGTGTACCAGTCGTAGATCACGAGCGTCCAGTTGCCCGCCGGTCCGCTGATGCCTGACAGCGGAGTGTTGTAGATACCCGACTCGCCGTTGTTCCACGGCACCTGTCCGGTACCGAACACCTGGTTGTACTCACCGGGTGGAAGGTTGCCCCCGGTCACGATGGGCATGTCGTTCGGCGCACCGGACTCGACCCAGCTGTAGTCGCCGCCGGTGAAGTCGCCGCCGGTTCCGAAGACGCTGCCATTCCCGAAGGCCGGGCGCGACCAGAGCAGGTGCTCGACGCCGCTCGGGTCGCGCAGCGCCATGGTCAGGTCACCGACGTAGGTGTGCGAGAGCCCGAGCACCTCGATCGAGTCGATCTGGAACACCGGGACCGGAACGTTGACCGTCGCCGTCGCCGGAATGGAGGGCAGCGTCGTGGCGTAGGTGCCGGCGCTGTTGTTCGCTGCCGGAATGGTCGCGCCCGGGCCGGAGACGGTGAACTGCGCCTGGGCGACGGCCGTGAGGCCGAGAAGCGCGGCGAGACAAGTAGCGGTGCGTCGCGGTGTGAACATGCGGAAGACTAGCTCGGGGTCAGGGACCGGCCAGGAATTCGGGGCCGTAGGTCGGATTTCGCGGACGCGAGGTGAATCTTCCGCCCGCGACCCGGAACTTGTTTCCGGATCACGCCCAGGTGGTCCTCCCCGAGT
>CAYGST010000179.1:0-8600 GCA_964352415.1 uncultured Planctomycetaceae bacterium
CGCCCGAGCAGTGGCCCACGAGCTTCTGCTGGTCCTCACCGCGGAAGTTGAAGCGCGCGACGAACGCGCGGCCGTCGATGGTCTTGCCGTCGAAGGGCAGCTGCTCGTTGCCGTCGGTGATGTTGTCGTAGACCGACTGCTCGTCGTCGAGCACGGCGCGCGACTGATCCACGTAGCTCATCTCGACGGTCTTGCCGATGACGATCTCGCCGCCATCGGGCTCTTCCGTGCCCATGATCATCTTCATCAGCGTTGACTTGCCCATGCCGTTGGCCCCGATGACGCCGACGATCGCGCCCGGGCGCACCTCGAACGTCAGGTCCCGAATCAGCGTGCGGTCGCCGTAGGCCTTCGTGACGCCCTTGACCTCGACGACCTTGTCGCCGAGTCGGGGGCCCGGAGGGATGCGGAAGTCCGTGGACTCGAGCTGGGCGCCGGCGCGTTGCTCCTGGAGCTCCTTGAAGCGGTTCATGCGCGCCTTGGCGCGGCCACGACGGGCGGCGGGCGTCTGGCGAACCCAGTCGAGCTCGCGCTTGTAGGCCTTCTCGATGCGCGCCTCTGACTGCTTCTGGGAGTTGAGCTTCTTCTCTTTGGCGATGAGGAAGTTCGTGTAGTTGCCCTCGTACGGAATGCCCATTCCGCGATCGACCTCGAGCATCCAGTTGACCACGTTGTCCAGGAAGTAGCGGTCGTGGGTGATGAGCATCACCATGCCCGGGTACTTCTGGAGGTAGTGCTCCAGCCACTCGACCGAGTCGGCGTCGAGGTGGTTGGTCGGCTCGTCGAGCAGCAGGATGTCGGGCTGCTGGAGGAGCAGCTTGCAGAGCGCGACGCGGCGGCGCTCGCCGCCGGAGAGGACCTTCACGTCGGCCTCGCCGGGGGGGCAGTGCAGAGCGCCCGAGGCCTGCACGAGCCGGCTCTCGATGTCCCAGATGGCGTAGTGGTCCATCTGCTCCTGGAGCGCCGCGAACTCGTCCTCGTGGCCCTCCATGTCCATGCAGACCTCGTTGTAGCGCTCCTCGATCGCCAGCAACGGCGCGACGGCCTCGCGCAGGTTGCCCATGACGTCGAGCTCCTCGTTGAGCGGCGGCTCCTGCTCGAGGTAGCCGATCTTCACGTCGTCGCTGGTCGGCTTGGCGATGCCCTCGAACTTGTCGTCCTGGCCCGCGATGATGCGCAGCAGGGTCGACTTTCCGGCGCCGTTGCGCCCGATGACGCCGATCTTGGCGTCGTCGAAGAAGGAGAGGGTGATGCCCTTCAGGATCTCGTCGAGCCCGAAGCTCTTCCGCAAGTCCTGGACGTGGTAGATGATCTTGTCGGCCATGGGGCGGAACAGAATAGGGACCGCCCCCGCAGGCAGAAGGGGCGGCAGGGGAAAATCGGCCGAGGCGCCGGGTTCCTCTGCGCAGGAGCGGCGTAGACCAGCCTGAGTCCCTCTTGGCCGCCGCGCTCATGAGCATGCGTCGGGGTCACTCTCGGCGATGCGCGCCTCGGGCCCGCCTGCCCTTACAAGCGCCAGCGCACCCAGGGTTCGTAGAGCAGCTCGACCTTCCCGCCGAGGGCCTTGTCGAAGGCGCTCGTCGAGTGCGAGGTCGGCGAGATGTAGACCTCGCGCAGGTACTGCATCAGGCCTTCGCGCCCCGACCCCACCACGCGGTTGTTGACCACGACGTTGGGGTCCTGCTCGATCAGGAAGCGAAAGAAGCTGCGCGCCTTGGCGCGGTAGATCTCACTGTCGTTGTCGTCGCTGAGGATGTAGTAGTAGCGGCGTTGGAGCCCGATCAGGTTCGTGACCTCGCGGCGCCTGTCTCCGTTCGAGAGCGGCCCGCGGGTCATGAACAGGTTCGCGAGGCTGCGGTTGCGGGCTTCGGCGACGAACGGCTGATGACGCGCGTAGCCGGCGCGGCCGCCGAACTGGCGTCCGAGCCAGTAGCCGAAGCCGAGCTCGGCCCAGTGGGCGGGGATCGTGTACTGCTGGTTCGGGATCCAGCCGTCACGGCGCGAGAGCACGAGCGTGCTGTACATCAGCTGCTGGACGGCGAGGTCGAACAGCTGCAAGGGTCGGTCGCCGCTCAGCTCCGAGTAGTAGCTCAGCAGCAGGTTCGGGTTGTTGAGCTCGGTGCGCGTGTCCTGGGAGGGGTCGTAGAGCGGCTCTCGCTTCGAGTTGTAGTAGAGCTTGAAGCCGTCGTCGTCGATGTCGCGGTAGATCCACGCGGTCATCTTGTGGTCCTCGACGTACACGTCCTCGCCGGCGTTGAGCTCTTCGCCGAAGGTGCTCATCCAGTGCAGGTAGACGAGCTCGAGGTCGAACAGGATCGAGACGGCTTGAGCGACGCTCGTGTTCGTCTCGAGGATGTAGTGCTCCGACTCGAGGCGGAAGCGCATCTTCCAGTCGCGGATGCGGTCCTCGAAGTCCTTGGGGGCCAGCTTGTCCTTCTTGCGGCGATTCCCGTGCAGCCAGCGGTACTCGCCCTTGAGAATCGGGTGGCCGAGGTGCTCGTTCGCGCCCTTGTGTTGCGGGTCCATCGTGAGCACGCGCCAGGCTTGCAGGTCGGCCATCTCGGGCAGCTGCAGGTCCTTGGCGAGCTGCACGCGGTCCCACTCCTCCTCGACCGTGTGGCCGGGGCTGTGGCCGAGCAGGAACTCGTCGACGGCGTCGCGGACCGTGCGGATCTCGGCGACGTCCTTCTTGGGGATCTTGCGCTGGTTGGTGCCGACGTAGAGGACGATCTCCTCCTCGCCGTAGCGCTCCATGACGCGTCCGCGCAGCACGTCTCCCTTAACGAGGGTGACGGTGTCGCGCAGGTCGTCCTCGGCGGCGTGCAGGGGCGCGGCGAGGGGCAGCAGCGAGAGAAGCAGGGCGGTGACGGTTCGGTGCAGCATGGCGGGCTCCGGGGAGACGGTGCGGCCACCGACGTGCGAATCGGGGGCGGGCGTTCGGCGTGGCGAGCTTGCAAGCGCCGGGCCCGCGGTGTGACGACTCCCAGGTCGATCCTAGACCCCCTGGGGCCGTCCACAAGGGCGCCGGGCGCGACGCGGCAGCGGTCACGCGAAAGCGCACGCCCCGAGTGGGGGAACGCACGGCGGGCCCTGCCCTCGCGCGGGGCCGCGGCGTCCTCCGCAGGCGTCACCGCCGGTCTCGGAGAGGCTTCGCGTCAGGCTGTGGAGGTCTGGGGTTCCAGCTCCCCGGAGAAGAGAGGATCGATCGGTTCGGGTCCATCCAGCCGAGCGGCGTCCTGTCGTCAACGGCGATACCATGGGAGGGACGGAGGAACGGAGGAACGGAGAGCCCCTGCAGCCCCGTCGATTCGGCAGCGATGGTTGGGCGCCTCCTCCAGCTGAGGAGGCTTCGCCAGTCAGAAGTAGAGGAGAGAATCGATCAGCCGCTCCGCGGCTGATCGGCCTCCGGCCGAACAGCCGCGGAGCGGCTGTCTTTCTAATTCTTATCTCAATCTTCGGCGAAGCCGAATCGAGGCCGAACGCGATCACCCATCGCCGCAATGCCTTGGGGCTGCTGTTGCCCTCCGTTCCTCCGTTCCTCCGTCCCTCCCATGGTATCGCCGTTGACGACAGGGCGCCTCTCGGCCGGATGGACCCGAACCGTTCACTTCCGCATGCGCAGCGTGCACCACGCCCCGCGCGGAGCTCCCCGCACTCAGGGGCCCGAGCGGCGTGAGGCAGGACTTGCGGCGCGACTAGCTCCCGGGTCCGCTGCCGGGGTAGACTGCGCCCGATGAACCCGCACCCCGAGAAGAAGCTCACGGACTACGCCGACTGCGCTGGCTGAGCGGCCAAGATGCCGCAAGGCCAGCTCGCGCAGGTGCTGCGCGGCGTACTCCGACCCGAAGACGATCGCTTGCTCGTCGGCCCGAGTTCGGTCGACGACGCGGGGGTCGTCGTGCTCGGAGCGAAGGACGGCTTCCCCGGCTGCGAGGACATGGCGCTGGTGCAGACCGTCGACTACTTCCCGCCGGTCGTCGATGACCCGTACCTCTACGGCGCGATCGCCGCGGCCAACGCGCTTTCGGACGTCTACGCGATGGGCGGACGCCCGTTCACCGTCCTGAACCTGGCCGGCTTCCCGAAGGACTTCCGCGAGGACTGGATCGCCGAGATTTTCCGCGGCGGCTTCGACAAGGTCGCCGAGGCGGGCGCGATCGTCGCGGGCGGACACACCGTGTCCTCGAACGAGGCGATGTTCGGCTTCGCCGTCACCGGGATCGTCGAGCGCGCGAAGGTCTCCGCGAACGCGACGGCGTCGGTGGGTGATGTGCTCTACCTGACCAAGCCGATCGGCATGGGCACGATGACGACTGCCGCGAAGCGCGGGGTGATCGACGCAGAGACGCTACGCCCCGCCGCCGAGCTGATGGCGACGCTCAACGACCGCGCGGCCGAGGCGATGAACGCCGTGAAAGCCCACGCCTGCACCGACGTCACGGGCTTCGGCCTCGCTGGCCACTCCCACAACATCGGCAAGGCGAGCGGCGTGACGATCGCGATCGACCTCGCCGCGGTTCCGCTGTTCCCCGGCGTCCACGACCTCGCCGCAGCCGGCAACACCTCCGGCGGCTCGGCGCGCGGACGCGCAGGCCTGGCCGAGACGGTCTCCGTCGCGGAGAGCTGCGACGAGACGCGCGTGGCGCTGGCCTTCGACGCGGAGACCTCCGGCGGTCTCCTGATCGCGGTGCCTCAGGATCAGGCGGCGGCGCTCGAGCACGAGCTCGCGGCGCGTGATCTCCCGGTTCAGTGCATCGGCGAGGTGCGCCCGCAGAGCGCCGTCACCGTCGCGTTCGGTTGACGGAGCGCGTGCGCGACCGATGAGCCGCGCACGGGAGCGTCTCGAGGAGCTGGCCGGGGTCGGAGACCTCGGGGTCGAGCTGGAAGGTCCGCCCTGGCTGCTCGGTCACCGCGGCCTGCCGCTCGAGGCGCCCGAGAACACGCTCGTCTCGTTCGAGCGCGCGCTCGAGGCTGGCCTCGACGGCCTGCAGTACGACGTGCGCGTGACGGCTGGCGGTGAGCCGGTGGTCCTGCGCGACGCGCGGCTCGAGCGCACGACCGACGGCCATGGGCCCGTCCACGAGCACGGCCTGCCCGAGCTCTTCCAGCTCGACGCGGGCGGCTGGTTCTCGAAGGACTTCGTTGGGGAGACGGTCCCGCACCTCGATGAGGTGCTCGAGCTCGAGGAGGAGCCGATGCGTCCGCCGATGCACCTGATCGAGCTGCACGAATCGCAGCTCGTCGGCGAGCAGGCGCCGCGCCAGCCGCACCGGCCGTACTCGGTGCGCGTCGCGAGTCCGCGTCGCGACGTGTGCCTCGAGCTGACCGACGCCGGCGTGCCCGCCGTTCTGCTCGCGCCGCGCGCGGCAGCGGACGACTTGGCCTTCGTGCGCGACGCGCGCCTCGCGGGCTTCGGCACGACCTCGCCGCACGGTTGGGACACGCAGGCGGGCGGCGAGAGCTGGCCGTGCGAGCGCTGGGCCCTCGGCGTCGACGACGCGGACGAGCTGTTCGAGCTCTGCCTGCGCGGCGTCAATGGCATCACGACCAGCGAGGCGCGTCGCGCGCTCGCGATCCGCGGCCTTGCCGCGCTGCGACGCGAGGACGTCGAGAACTTCCCGGTCGCCTGCGAATCGCTGCTCGTGGGCAACCAGCCCGCGGAGGGTGGCGGCGGCGACTGGAGCGGCGACTGGCGGCCGGAGGTGCGCGTCGCCAACCCGTTCCCGTTCCCGTGCCGCGCGCTGGTGCGGGTCTACGTCCGGCGCGGCGTGTTCGAGACGGAGGGGCTGCCGCAGGCCCTCGACCTCGCCACGGGAGAGGAGCGCATGGTCGCGTTCCGCCTGCGCGGCGGCTCGCGGAGCCCCGGCGGCGATCCGCTGCTCGCCGTGCTCTACGCCTGGGACGAAGGTCCCGGGCGTCCGGCGGGGCGCCTTCTGCTCGATCGCTCGCTGCAGCGCGAGCGCCGGGTTCGCGCCGACGCGATCACGCAGCGCGTCGAGATGCTGTGCGAGAGTCCGGGCGCGCCGCGCGCAACGATGACGGTCCGCCGCCGCCGCGACCAGCTGACCGTCGCCGTGGAGAACGCGGGCGGGCTGGAGGAGCCGCACGTCGCCGTCGTGCTCGACGGCGTCGCCTGGTACGGCGGCGCGAGCCTGCGCGTTCCGCTGCCCGAACACTTCGACGACGCGCCCACCGGCGTCGGCTTCAGCTGCGGCTTCCACGGGCGGCCGCTCGGCGGAGGCTCCATCGTGCTGCGGCGGTGGGCCGGCGGGCTCCCGGCCGACCCGGGAACCGGCGCGGCCGGTCGACTGCTGCCGCTGCGCCGCGCCTGAGCGTCGCGCCCCGCGCGGCACCGTGGGGGCGCTTCCTAACGGAGCCCCGGGGCGGTATCGTTCTCGTCCACCAAGGGGAGTGGATCCGTGCTGGTGTGCGGCCCGGCCTTCAAAGCCGGTTGGGCTCCGTGAACAGCGGGACCGGTGGGTTCGATTCCCATGCACTCCCGCCACCTCATGTCCTCGACGTCACGCGCCTCTTCGGTGAGCGCCGCTTCGGTGAGCGCTGCCGCCGTGCGCCCGCTGCGGGTCGAGGATCAGGACGCCGTGCTGGCCGCGTTCAACGCGAGCTTCGCCGCGAGCGACCCCGCCTTCGTCGCGCGCACGGCGGCCGAGTGGCGCTGGCGCTACGTTCAGAACCCTGCGGGCACGCGCGCGACCCTGGCGCTCGACGAAGCGGGTGCGGTGCTGGCGCAGTACGCCGGTTTGCCGCAGCGCGCGCTGGTCGAGGGCGCGCTGATGGCGCTGACCCAGGGCGTCGACTCCTTCTGCGTTCCGGGCGCGCGCGCCCTCGGGCGTCGCGGCGCGTTCGTCGCGGCGGGGGAGCGCTTCGCCGCGGACTACGGCGCTGGGCCCGGAGCAGCAAGCGGTACGTGCGACCCGTGGATGTGGGGGCTGCCGGTGCGCGCGGCGCGGCGCATCGGGGAGCGCGCGCTCGGCTACGTGCCCTTCCGCGCGCAGGTGCGCCTGGAGCTCGAGGACGCGCCGCGCGGCGGCGCGACCGACCTCGTCCTGCGCGAGGTGGCGTGGAGCGACCTCGACGCGCTCACGGCGCAGCTCGACGCGCTCAACGCGCGTCAGGCGGAGCGCTACGGCGCCTTCGCGCTGCGCGACGCGCGAGCGCTCGCCTGGCGCTACGGCGCGCACCCGCTGCGGCGCTACCAGCTCGTGCTCGCGAACCGGCCCGGCGGCGAGCTGGTCGGCTTCGCCGTGCTGGGCAGCGGACGCTTCGAGGACACCGAGGGCCTCCTGTGGTGCGACGGACTGCACGACGCGGAGGCGGAGCCCGCGCTGGTCGCGTTCGCCGCCGGACTGGCCGCGCGCGAGGGGCACGCTCGCGTCGTCGCCCTGCTCCCGACGTGGTGCGCGAGCTTCACCTCGCTCCAGAGCCTCGGCTTCCGCGTGCGCGGCGGCCGCACGCTGTGGGTCGGGCGCAGCTACGCCAGCGCCTGGCCGCTCGAGTTCTGGCGCCAGCGCTGGTTCTACACCCTCGGAGACACGGACCTCGTCTGATGGCCGGCGCCTCGAACTGGGAGCTGCGTGAGCTGAAGGACGCCGACGTGCCTGCGTTGCTGGACTGTCAGCGCGCCGCCTTCGGAGAGCGCGCGAAGACCGCCGAGCAGCTGCGCTGGGCTGCGGGTCCGCCCGGCACGACGCGACGCGCGCTGGTCGCCGTGAAGGACGGCCGCGTGATCGCCGCCTGCGCGGGCACGCCCGTGCGAACGTGGATCGGCGGCGCGGAGCGGACCTGCGTTCAGCTCGTCGACCTGATGGTGCACCCGGTAGAGCGCGGCGGGCTCGCGGGCGGGCGGCTCTACCGTGACGTCGCCGCGGCCTTCTTCGAACTCTACGGAGAGCAGGGAGGCGACGCGGTGCACTACGGCTGGCCGATCCCCGCGGCGCGGCGCCTGGGCGAGCGCTACCTCGGGTACGCCTTCGTGCGCGAGGAGCTCGTCCTGGAGCGGTCGCTCGAAGGAGGGTTCGCAGCGGCTTCCGGGGCCGTCGAGGTCCTGGAGGACTTCGGCGAGGACCTGCGCTGGCTCTGGGACCGCTGCGCGACAGGCTTCGCGGCGGCGACCGTGCGCGACGCCTCCTGGGCGCGCTGGCGCTTCCTGCAGCGACCCGGCGTGGACTACCTCGCGCTCGGTGTGCGACGCGAGGGCCACCTGCGCGGCCTCGCGGTCCTGCGCACGACGCCCTGGGACTGGCCCGGCGTCCTTCCGCTCGTCGACTGGCTCGTTCCGGCGGCCGAGCCGGAGGTTGCGGGGGCGCTCGACGCTGCGGTGGCAGACGCGGCCCGCGACGCCGGCGCGCAGCGCCTCGCGACCCTCGTTCCACCGACGCACGAAGCGTTCGCGCGGCTGCAGGAGCTGGGCTGGAGCGCCCGTCCCAGCCCGTACACGCTGTTCCTGCGGAGCTTCGCGGCGGGGATCGATGCGGATCTCTGGCGCGACGGGGCCTGGCTGACGCTTGCCGACACGGACCTCGCCTGAGGGGCGGCGCGGTGAGGGCCCGGGGCTCGGAAGGGGCTCTGCGGGGCTGGAACGG
>CAYGST010000180.1:0-1903 GCA_964352415.1 uncultured Planctomycetaceae bacterium
GACCACAGGTGTTCGAACTCAGGCACGCTGCCGCCGCCCGCCAGGAAGAAGCGCCGCGAATCGTCCCGACTCCAGATCCAACGCTGCGCGCTGTCCGACTCGCCCGCCTCGGTGGCCAGGGCGCGCTGCTCGCCCGAGGCATAGGGCGGCACGAGGGCGCTGGTCTTGTCGTTCATGAAGACCTGCACGTCGACCAGCCCCTGGGCGGCGAAGAGCCCCGGGGCCTCGGGCGGGCCGTCGGGGTAGGCGGTCTGGACCGGTCCGAAGACGCGGGCGGCGAGGGTCAGCTCCTCGTCGAGGGGGACGAAGGTGTCGAGGAGCCCCGGCGGGTCGGGCTGCATCGCGACCCGCATGCGGTCGACGCGCATCGACTCGGGTCCCGTGTGGATCAGCCTCTCGAAGCTGGTCGTGGCGTCGGGCGTCGGCGTCAGGATGCCGGCGGTCGCCATGTGGATCTTCTTGAGCTCGCTGATGATCGGGTCGTCCGCGACGACCTGCTCGCTGTCCAGGTTCAGCCACACGATGTAGGGCACGTCGCCGCTGGGGCCGAAGCGCACGCGGTGCGCGTTCTCCTTGTCGGCCGCGACGACGTCGCTCGCCATCTCGACGCCCCAGGTCTCCAGCAGCGGGCCGAGGTCGGAGGTGCGGTTCGCGCTGAAGGCCGACATCTGGTCCTGCGGATTGATTTCCTCGCGGTCGGCCTCGCAGTGCGGGTCGAGGAACGCGATCACCTTGCCGCCGCCGAGGACGAACTGGTCGATCTCGAACAAGAGACGCGGCTCGAGCTCCTTCGGATGCAGGAGCATCAGGAGGTCGATGTCGGCCGGCAGCTCGGTCGCGGTGCGCGCGATGGTCTCGACCTCGAAGGCGCCTTCGAGCTGGTTCAGGAAGAACCAGGCGGGTGCGCCGCCGCGCGGGTTCTGCTGGCTCGGAGGTTCGCCCTGGATGGGCAGGGTCGTGATCAGCCCGACGCGGTTCTTCTTCGGGAACGCCAGGCCGTAGACCAGCTTGGTGAGGTCGTACTCGAGGAAGTTCTCGCGCGGCAGCTCCATGAACGGAATCGTCTCCTCGCCGTCGAGGGAGTTCGTCCCCGCGATGCCGAAGTACAGCATCTCGCCCGAGCCGAGCGGCGCGCCGCGCATGCCGAACTCGACTGCGGTCTCCTCGTCCTCGGAGAAGGGCAGCGGGTCGATGCGGATGACCTCGAGCATGCCGTCCGCGACGGCGACGTACTCCTCGAGCAGCTCGCTCACGCGCGTGGCGAGGCGGTCGAGCGTCGGCGCTTCCTTCTCGGCGAGTGTCGCCGAGTAGAACAGGCGCAGGGTGACGGGCTCGCCGAGCGTGTTGCCCTCGGCGTCCTCTTCACCCATCGACTCGAGGATCGAGCGCGTGCCGTCGGAGAGGGTCCAGAGCTTCTGCTCGGTCAGGTCGATCCGGTTCGTCGTGAACAGGGCGCCGCTCGCGATGTTGATCGCGAAGAACAGAGCCAGGAGCACGACCAGGCCGATCATCAGGGAGGCGTTCTTCATGTCGTCGTCTCTCTCGTCCTCAGGAGGCCTTCTTGAAGTCCACGACGATGGCGTTCGCGAGCAAGAAGCAGAGCATCACGGAGCCGAACAGGATCAGGCTGCGCACGTCGATCAGGCCCTTGCTGATGCCCTCGAAGTGCGACAGGAAGGAGAAGGAGCGCACGGCGTCGATCACGCCCTGGGGCAGCACGCCCCGCAGGGGATCGAGCACCACCGACATGCCGGAGAGCACGAAGCCGAAGCTGATCGCCACCGAGATGACGAGCGCGATGACCTGGCTCTTCGAGAGCGCGGAGGCGAAGCCGCCGATCGCGAGGTAGGCGCCGGCCATCAGCAGGCTGCCGAGGTAGCTGGCGAAGATGACGCCGTTGTCG
>CAYGST010000180.1:1913-8586 GCA_964352415.1 uncultured Planctomycetaceae bacterium
GTTCACGGTCAGCCACATCGAGGCGCTGAGCACCAGCGAGATGCCGATGAAGCTCCAGGCGGCGAGGAACTTGCCGAGCACGGCCTGGAAGGTCGTGATCGGCAGCGTCATCAGGAGCTCGATCGTCCCGACGCGGCGCTCGTCCGACCACAGCCGCATCGAGATGGCGGGGACGAACAGCAGGAAGACCCAGGGCTGCAGCATGAAGAAGCGCTGCAGGTCGGCCTGATCGGTCTCCTCGCCCGTGTAGAAGCCCGCGCCGAAGCTGAAGGCGAACAGCGCGACCAGGAAGATGAAGATGAAGACCGCGGCGACCGGCGTGGCGAAGTAGCCGGCGAGCTCGCGCTTGTAGATCGTGAGGACGTTCCGCATGGCAGGGCTCTAGTTCCGCGCTCCCGATGTGATCTGACGGAATACCTGGTCGAGGTGACCGGCGTCGACGGAGATGTTGCTGACGTCCCAGGAGCGCTCCTGCGCCGCCTTGCTGAACGACTGAAGGGGATTGCCTGCGCCGTCCGGGTAGAGGACGTAGCTGTTGGCGCCCATGCCCTCGGCGCCCGCTTCGACGCGCGCGACGCCGTCCAGCGCGGCGAGCGCCCCGACGTCGACGCTGTTCGCCGCGGTGAACTCGACGGAGAGCGCGCCGAAACCCTCGGCCTTGCGGCGCATCTCGGTCGGCGTCCCGTCGAACTCGAGGCGTCCGTTCGCGATCACGATCGCGCGCGTGCAGACGGCCGGCACCTCTTCGAGGATGTGCGTCGAGAGCACGATGCACTTGTCCTTCGACATGTCGAGGATCAGCTGGCGCACGTCGTGCTTCTGGTTCGGGTCGAGGCCGTCGGTCGGCTCGTCGAGGATCAGCACGTCCGGGTCGTGCAGGATCGCCTGCGCGAGGCCGACGCGCCGCTTGAAGCCCTTCGACAGGGTCTCGATGCGCTGGCTCATCACCCCTTCGATGTGCACCTGCTTCGCGACCTCGGCGATGCGCGCCTTGCGCTGCGCGGACGGGATGCCGCGCGCTTCGGCGATGAAGCGCAGGAAGCCGGTGGGGGTCATGTCGCCGTAGAGAGGAGCACCTTCGGGCAGGTAGCCGATGCGCCGCTTGGCGGCGAGGGGCTCGCTCTGCACGTCGTGTCCGCAGACGGACACGTGGCCGGAGGTCGGCTCCAGGAAGCCGGTGACCATCTTCATGGTCGTCGACTTGCCGGCGCCGTTCGGGCCGAGGAAGCCAAGGACCTCTCCTTTGCTGACGTTGAAGCTGAGGTCTTGGACCGCGTGGAGCGGCCCGAAGCTCTTGCTCAGGTTCCGGATCTCGATCATCGAATCGGGCGATTTCGGGGTCTCGGAGGACGGGAATTCCGTCGTTCGGGGGGGAGAGTGTAGGGCCCCGGGCGGTGCGGGCAAGCCTCGCGGCCTGGGCCCGGGTGAGCGACCCGCTACGATTGCGTTTGTGAAGCGTTGGAGGGTGTCTGAGGCTGGTTCAAGCTAGCCTCTGCGGCGGCCGGTCCGGCCCCGACCCCACCATGGAGCTCTCCACCCCCCTGACGGCCGCGGCCTTCTTCGTCGCGACCCTGATCGGCGCGCTGCCGCCGGTGATGCGTCGCTGGGGCGATCGGGGCCTGCACCTGTTCATCGCGCTCTCCGCGGGCGTCTTCCTCGGGACGGTGTTCCTGCACATCCTGCCCGAGATCGCGGCGCTCTCCGGGGGAGAGGGCCACGCAGGTCACGCCGGCCACGACCACGGGGCCGAGTCCGGGGGCGGCGGGCTCGCGGCCTGGGCCGCGGCGCTGGGCGGTTTCCTGGCCCTGTTCCTGCTCGAGAAGGTCTGGCTGCGCGGCTACGAGCTGCGCAACGCCCAGGACCCGCACCGGTTGGTCTGGGTCTCGACCTACATCGCGCTCGCGCTGCACGCCTTCGCGGGCGGCCTGGGCCTCGCCGCGATCGACAACAAGTGGCTCGTCCTGCTGCCGATCCTCTGGCACAAGCTGACGGAGTCCTTCTCGCTGACGACGGTGCTCAAGCTCTCGGGCGTGCCGAGCGCGCGTTCCTGGCTCTTGATCGCGCTCTTCGCCCTCGCGACGCCGGTCGGCTACCTCGCCGGCGACACCTTCCTGCGCCTCGGCCCCGAGGTCGAGTCGATCCTGATCGGGCTCGCGGGGGGCACGTTCATCTACGTCGCGGCCTGCGACCTCCTGCCGGAGGTCTTCCACCACGTCGACCAGCCGGGGCCGCGTGTCTTCGCGATGCTGATGGGCATCCTCGCGGCGGGCCTCTTCCCGCACCACGCGACGATGGAGTTCGGTAGCGGCTTCTTCGTGGAGCTGCTCGTCGCCTCCTGGGACGTCTACCTCGAGATGGCGCCGTACCTGATCTTCGGCTTCCTGATCGCGGGCATGCTGAGTCAGTGGCTCGACGCCGACAAGCTCAGTCGCTGGGTCGCGCGCGACGACCTGCGCTCGGTGGGCATCGCGTCCATCGTCGGCGCGCCGCTGCCGTTGTGCTCGTGCTCGGTCGTGCCGGTCGCCGCCTCCCTGCGCAAGGCGGGCGCGGGCAAGGGCGCGAGGAGCGCGTTCGTCGTCGCCACGCGGGAGACCGGCGTCGACTCGATCAGCGTGACCTACGGGCTGCTCGATCCTGTCATGACGGTGGTGCGTCCCGTCGCTTCGGTGCTCTCGGCGATCCTCACGGGCCTCGGCGTCAACGCGTTCGTGAAGAGCGGCGCGGACGACGAGCCGGACGCGGGTCGCGACCTCGAGGCGCCCAAGGACTGCTGTGCGGACGAGGACGACGCGAGCCCGGGCGCTGCGCCGCGTGAGGGGTTCGTGCGGCGCGCGCTGCGCTATGGCTTCGTGGACATGCTCGACGACCTGGGTGGGGCGCTGATGGTCGGGGTGCTTCTCTCGGGGCTGATCGCCGTTTTGATCCCGGACTCGCTGTTCGAGAGCGAGTGGATCCAGGGCAGTGGGGGGCTCTTCTTGATGCTGCTCATCGGCGTGCCCATCTACGTCTGCGCGGCGTCCTCGACGCCAATCGCGGCGACCTTGATCCTCAAGGGCTTGAGTCCGGGCGCGGCGCTCGTGTTCCTGCTCGCGGGGCCGGCGACGAACCTCGCGACGCTCTCGGTGATGACGAGGTACCTGGGGAAGCGCGTCGTCGTCGTGCACGTCGCCGTTCTTGCGCTCGTCACGCTGGGCTTCGGATTCGCGACGGATGCGCTCTACGAAGCGCTGGAGCTCGAGGCGACGGCGCGCGTGGCGCACGAGCACGAGGGGCTCGGGTGGTTCGTGAGGATCGGTTCGTCGTTGCTGCTGCTCGGGCTGCTGCTCGGGACGTTCTGGCGCCAGTTCCTGCGCGCCGACGAGGGCGCGGGCTGCGACGATCACGTGCACTGACGCTCCAGCGGGGATGGGTGGAAGGTTCGGGTCCATCCGTCCCTCCCCTGGTATCGCCGTTGACGACACATCGCGGGGAGCGGGAAGGACCCGAACCTCCCACCGAAACGACCGAGGGCGCCGCGCAGATCTTCTGCGCGGCGCCCCTTCACGGCGGAGAAGCGCCGCCGGCTACGGCGCGAGCGTCAGCACGCTGCCGCCCGAGACGTTGAACGCGGTGCCGCACGGACCACCGGCGTCGCGGTACCAGACCTGAAAGCTCGGCGAGTCGCCGGCCTGCCAGCCGCCCTGGGCAATCAGCCCGCCGCCCGTCCAGCTCGCGGCGCCCTGGCTGTCCGCGAAGCGCACGCCGAGGCGCTGGACCGAGCCCGTGACGCAGCGCAGCCCATCCCCGAACAGCGCGCCCGGCAGCTGCGCGCCCACGCCGCCGAACAGCAGCGACGGGCGGTTCGGCGGAAGCTGCGACGCGAAGAACTCGAGGTCGTCCGACGTCGCACTCGGCGTCCCGAGGCCCATCAGCTTGCCCCCGAGTCCCGTCGAGTTCGCGCAGCCCGCGCCCGGGTCGCCCGCGTTCCCGCACGGACAGACGGGCGGCGGGACGTTCGGCAGGCCGCCCGTGCCGTCACCGAAGCAGAACGAGAGGGTCGGATCGACGATCACGAGCTCGATCGATTCGATGCCATAGAAGCAGCCGCCGACGTAGGTGCAGGCGGAGACGCACGGCCCCTCCTCCCCGACGATGTGGACGGTGTCGCCGACGTTGAAGCCCGTGAAGCTGTCGAGGCTCGAGTAGAGGTTGCCGTTCTCGGACTGGAACAGGACGCAGTCGGTGCCCTGGATGAGGACGCCGTTCGTGTCGTGCGGCGTGCCGTTGACCGAAGCGTGCGCCGTGGCTGCGAGCGCGGCGGCGAGGAAGGGAAGCGCGAAGGAGAATCGTTCAGTGAACTTCATCGTCAGTGTGAGGTTGGAGGAAACGACGAAGGCCGTAGCGGCCGTAGTGGGTTTGGAAGTGCGGCGGGGGGGACGCCGCTTCTCCAGCCTATCCGTGCCGAGCGGAACGCCCGGCTAGCGCTCTGTTCGACCGGTAACCCTTGCGCAAGCGCAGCGTTCGAACGCGAAGCGTTTCGCCCGCGTCGGAACGAGGCCTCGCGCGAACTACCGCCCGAAGTTCGTCGTGACGCCCAGCACGAACAGCAGGTCGTCCGCGTCGTCGTTGAAGCCGACGACGAAGCCCGCGTCCCACACGAGGCTCGGCGCGATGATGTGCTGCACGCCGATCGTCGCGAAGGTCGGATCGAACCCGTCCGGGCCGTCGATGGTCGCGAGCTCGCCGAAGACGGCGAAGGCGCCGTCGAAGGTCTTCGAGCCGTTGATCGAGAACGAGTGCTGCAGGTCCGTGCCGCTGTCCTCCGGCTCGCCGAGCAGGCCCGCCTCGTAGAACAGCCAGAGGAACACGTCGGGCGACGGCGCGGCCGACAAGGAGCCGGCCAGGAAGAAGTCGTGCTCGCCGTTGCCGAGCCCCTCGCCCTCCTCGGCCGTCGGGATCTTCGTGCTGAGCTGCAGCGCGCCCGCGACGCCATTCTCCAGCTCGAGGACGCGCTGGCGCGCGCCGACGAAGGTGTCGCCGAAGGTGCTGACCTCGTCCCCGTTCGGGAGCTCGGCCCAGTCGTAGAGCGACGCGCTGACGAACAGCTCGGTGCGCTCGCCCGCGCCCCACTTGAGCGACGTCGGCGCGGCGAAGGACGTGTCCGGATCGAAGGCGACGCCGGACTCGAGCTCGAAGGTGCCCTGCGCGGTCGTGTTCGTGTCGACCGAGAGCGTCGGGCGCTGGGGCGTCGCCGCCGGACGGCTGCCGTCGTGCAGCGCGGCGCAGCTGGCGGCGAGCGGGAGCAGAGCGGCGAAGGCGAGGAGGCGCGAGGCCATGCGCCTCAAACCCCCATGATGTGGTAGCCGGCGTCGACGAAGATCGTCGTGCCGGTGATGCCGCGCGAGCCGGGGCCAGCGAGGAACAGGCAGGTGTCGCCGACCTCTTCCTGCGTGACGTTGCGGCGCAGCGGCGCCTTGGCAGCGAGCTCGTCGAGCATCTGGCTGAAGCCGCTCACGCCCGAGGCCGACAGGGTGCGAATCGGACCGGCGCTGATCGCGTTGACGCGGATGCCCTTCGGGCCGAGGTCGTTCGCGAGGTAGCGGACCGACGCCTCGAGCGCGGCCTTCGCGATGCCCATGACGTTGTAGTTCGGGATGACGCGCTCGCCGCCGATGTAGGTCAGCGTGATGATCGAGCCCTCGCGACCCTCCATCAGAGGCAGGGCGCGACGCGCGATCGCGGTCAGGCTGTAGACCGACACCTCGTGCGCGATCATGTAGCCCTCCTTGCTCGTGTGATAGAAGTCGCCCTCGAGCTCCTCACGCTTGGCGAAGGCGACGGCGTGCACGACCGTGTCGAGGAAGCCGAACTCCTCTTTCAGGTGCTCGAAGCAGGCATCGATGTGCTCCGGCTTGGTCACGTCGCACTCGAGCACGATCGAGCCCGGGCACTCCGCGGCGAGCTCCTCGACCTTGCCCTTGAGGCGCTCGCCCATGTAGGTGAAGCAGAGGCGCATGCCCTGCTTGGCGAGGGCGCTGGCGCAGGCCCAGGCGATGGAGCGCTTGTTGGCGACGCCGAGGATGATGCCGGTGCGGCCTTCGAGGGATTGGGTCACGGGTGGTGTCGGTCGGGTTCGGAGGGTGGATGCGAAGGGGAGATCGTAGGGACTGCGGAGCCCGGGCGCCGCTCCGAGGTCCCCGGTCTGCACGGGCGCGCGAGGGGTCGCGCTGGCGGCCCGGTCCTCTCCGCTGGCGAAAGTGGGGAAAAAGCGGGACCGGCGCCAGCCCCGCTCGTCGTTGGTAGGCCGGGCGACGGCGTCGACTCCGATCCGAATCACGTCGGAACGGTCTGGAACGGAGGTACTCGATAGGAGTGTGCAATCGAAGGCGTCGTCGCTCCGGTGCCCGGGGGCGCGACGCCCCCGTCCGAGATCCGCGCTCCGGCCTAGACTCGATTCCTGCCGCATGCGGGTGGCCCTCGCCGCCGCCCGTGAGCGCCTCCCCGCGAGCTCCCGATCCGGCGCTCCGCTCCCGGGACGCCGCGCCACGACAACTCGATCCCCGCCCCGCCCCGCCGCTCCCGTGCCCGATCTCCGTCCGGACCGCAGCCTCGACCCGTCTCCGTCCGCGCGCGGACGGGCAGACCCGGCGCGCGGGCCGCGACCTCCTGGGGAGTGCCGCGCAGGAGGTCGCGG
>CAYGST010000181.1:0-8583 GCA_964352415.1 uncultured Planctomycetaceae bacterium
ACGTCGGGCTGCGCCAGAACCGCGCGTTCGCGGGCCTGGGCTGGGCGTTCGACGACCGGCTAACGCTCGAGTTCGGGTACATGAATCAGTACCTGGCGCGGCGGGGCGCGGACGACAACTCCAACCACGTGCTCGCGTTCACGCTGCTGGGCAACTACTGAAACGGCGCCGGCGCCTCCCTCACGAGGAGAGGGGCGCCGGCGTTTCCGTAGCGGGGCTCGAGCCGTCGCGCCCGTGCACGAGGAGTCGCTAGACTGCGTCCATGACTCTCAGTCGCTCCGACGTGTTCCTGGTGCTTCTTCTCCTGAGCCCGAGCCTCGATCGGGCTGCGTTCTCGCAGGAGACGCAGCGCGCGCTGGCCGCACCGGCGCCGCCGAGTTCGGTCGCCGACCACCCCTGGCGCATCGAGCTCGAGGGCGGCGCCGTGTGGCAGAGCCGCAACGACGTCGCCGTGCCTGGTGACACGGGCACGCGCTTCTCCCTGATCGACCTGACCGGAACCGGCGCAGCGCCGGTCGGCCGCCTCAGCGTCGACTGGGATCCGTGGGAGCGCCACGGCTTCCGCTTCGTCTACGCGCCGCTCTCGATCGACGGCAACGGGGACCTCGATCAGCCGGTGAACTTCAACGGCACGAACTTCGCCGCGGGCGCCGCCTACGGCAGCTACCGCTTCGACACCTACCGGCTCACCTGGCGCTACCGCTTCCACGAGTCGGAGCGCTGGACCTGGCGCGCCGGCCTGACCGCGCTCGTGCGCGACGCGGAGATCGAGGTGCGCCAGGGCAGCACGTCGTCCACCAAGTCGAACACGGGCCTCGTGCCGCTCGTGCACCTCGCCGGCGACTGGCGCTTCGCCGACCGCTGGCTGCTGGAGGGCGTCGTCGACGGCGCCTACGCCTCCCAGGGGCGCGCGGTCGACCTCTCGCTCAAGCTCGGCTACGACGTCTCGGACCGCTGGCGCGTGTCCGCCGGCTACCGCACGATCGAGGGCGGCTCCGACGGCGACGACGTCTACACCTTCGCCTGGCTGCACGCGGCGGTGGTCTCGGCGACCTACGGGTTCTGAGCGCGTGTCGCGACCCTATCGACGAGCGAACCCGTACGCGTCGGATCACTTGCAACGAGCCAGTCTCTTCCTGTGACGACCTGTGACGCCTGCGGTGCGCCGCTGATCGAGGCGCGAGCGACGTGCCCGGAGTGTGGGCTGCGCCTCGCTGCGGACGCTCCGCCCTCCGGCGACGAGCGGCGCCATTCGATGGATGGGGCCGCAGTCTTCATGCCGGGGGCTCCGAGCGTCGAGTCGGAGTCCGTCGAGTCGGAGTCCGTCGTGGAGGCTCCGCCCCTGGAAGCGCCTGTCGATGCATCTGTTGTCGCTGGAGCTGCGCCGCGCCGGCCGCGAGGGCTCCGTACCGTCGTCAACCTGGTGGCCTTCCTGATCGTGGCTTGCGGGATCGGCCTGATCCTGTGGCTGCAGCTGCGAGAGCCGCCCTCTGCCTGGGAACTCGCCCGGGATCGGTTGCGCGAGTACGCCGAGCGCGTGCAGCCCGTCGAGCCGCTCGACCTCGACCCGCGAGGCGCGCTCGCGGCGCTCGCCGTACAGGATCCCGAGGGCTACCGGCGCGGTAGCGACGCCCACCGCTCGCTCGAGGTCCCTCCCGGGGCGGATGTTCACGCCCTCTTCGACGCCTTCCTGCAGCGCTGGCTCGCGGTCGCCGGGGAGTCCGCGTTCCACTTCGGCGTGCATCCCCACCAAGCCGAGCTGCCCGAGTGGGGCACCGAGGACTCCGTGCGGGTGCTGCTCCTGCAGCTCGACCTGGAGGACGCGCTGAGCACTCTCGAGCAGAGCCAGGACCTGACGCCGCACGCGCGCACCGACGTCGCGCTGCTGCGAGACCGCAGTCGCTGGACTCCTTGGATAGAGGGGCCGCTGCGCGAGATCGATCGGCTGGAGGTGATCGAGCGGGGCTTCGACGGGCTGGAGCAGCTGTGCGCCTTCGCCTGCTGCGAGGCCTCCGATCGCCAGGCGGCTGCCGAGGCGCGGCTGCGCTCGATCGAGCGGCGGCTCCTCGCCACGCCGTCCCAGCTCCGCGAACCCCCGGCCGAACTGGTGTGGACAGCGATCCGCCGAACCGAGATGCAGCAGCGCTACATCGCTGCGTACCCCGGTCGCTGGAAAGCTCCAAGCGCCGCGCTCCAGCAGGCCTGCGGCGCCGTGCGACGTGCGCTCGAGAGCTACGGCGCGGAGCTGCGCGACGAGGTGTTGCCGCGCGCGCGCGGTAAGCTCGGCGTCGGGGCCGCGGCCTACGAGGCGCTGCTCTCCCGGGACGGGCAATTGCCGCACTCCGCTGCGGAGGTGGTAAGGGCAGCGACGGAGGAGTTCGCCGAGGCGGTGGCCGAAGTCGAGTCGCTCTACGAGGCGATCGCGGTGAGCGCCCTGCGTGAGCTGCCCGGGTACCGCGAGGCGCGAGGGCACGACTGGAGTGCGGTGATTCACGCGCTCGAGGAGGAGGTTCCGACGTGGGTCCCGAGCCGTCCGGTCGCGGACGCGGGTGTTCGGACTCTCCCGATCCCGGAGATCTGGCGCGGTGTTGGCGCCGGATTCTACGTGTCGCCTCCCGCGCTCGCACCCGGCCGCGAAGGGCTCACGCCGATCTACTACCACGCGCCAGAATCCGATGGCGACGACGGCACGGGTGCGCTCTACAACGATCACGTGGCCGCGCACGAGGTCTATCCCGGCCATCACCTTCACCATCAGCTGACCGAGGAGTCCAGCTGCCTCCTGCGCCGGCTCTACGACTGTCGCCTCGTGCAGGAGGGTTGGGCCGAACATGCGACCGAGCTGATCCACGACGCTGGTCTCCATCGGGACGCGCCACGCCTCGATGCGATCGAGATGGCCTCGACTCGCGCGAGCCGGAGCTTCGGCGCGGCGCTCGACGTCCTGATCCACACCCAGGTTGCGAGTCGGGACGAGCTGCTCGAACTCTACCAGCTGATGTGGATGGACGACTCGGCGGGCTGGGTGGAGCTCGGCAACCAGGCGCGCGGGTTCGGCTACGCGACGAACTACTTCGTGGGGCTGCGCGAGGTGCGCCGCTTGCGCGCCGACTGCGCGCGGGCCGAGGGAGACGCCTTCGATTCGCGTCGCTTCAACGACCGCCTGCTGCGCGCGGGCTACGTCCCGCCGACGCTCCTGCGCGAGGAGTGGCTGGGCGAGGACTGATCGGTCCGCGCCTACTCGCGCCGCGCAGCGCGGATCAGCGCTTCCATGTGGTCGAGGTACTGGCCGAGGGCGCGGCGGCCCTTGGCCGTGATGCGGAAGGTCGTTCGTGGGGTGCGGCCCTGGTGGTCCTTCTTGCAGGAGAGGTAGCCGGCGTCCTCGAGCTTGCGGGCGTGCACGCTGACGTTTCCGTCGGTCGCGTCGAGCGCATCGCGCAGGTCGGTGAAGGTGAGCTTCGTCGTCGTCGCGAGGCGCGTCAGGATGGCGAGGCGCAGCGGTTCGTGGACGAGCTTGTCGATCGGCGTGGCCGGGAGGGCCAGGCCGGGGACGTGCTTCAGCGTCTCGGTCTCCTTGGGTTCAGCCGCCATGATGTCGTGTGATCCAGAGGCCGGCCGCGACGTGCAGGACGCCGAAGCCGAGGGCGAGGAGGGGGAGGTCCCAGGACGGAGGGGCGAGGGCGGCGACGGTGCCGAGCACGAGCAGGCCGAGGCCCGTGACGAGGACGGCGCGGACGGACTGCGCTCCACCGGTGATGACGCCCGCGCCGTAGAGCAGGAGCCAGATCGACGGGAGCGACTCGAGCTCGCCCGACCGGTAGTGCACGAACGTCAGCACGGCGCCCGCGAAGAGCGGCGGCGTCAGGCCGAGCAAGCAGCGGCGACCGAGGTGGCCGAGGACCGGCGCGTCGTTCCGGATCGCCTTGCGGCGCATGTCGAGCGCGCCGAGCGTGATCGAGACCAGCGCCGCGACGAGCCAGACGTGGACGCGGTCCCGCGGGGCCGTGAGCGTGAAGGATACGGCGGACGCGGCGAGCGCCACGCAGCCCATGAGCACGACGGCGCGACCGGAGACGGCCGTGAAGCGCCCCGAGTCCTCGACCATCGAGCGCAGGAAGCGCAGGTCGGAGGCGGCGCGCTCGTGCAGGGAGGGCACGGCGGGCGTGACGGGATCGAGCGGCCGGTCCATGGCCTCATCTTGCCCCGGCGGCAGCGTTTCGACGAGTACTTTGCTCTGTAAAGCTTGGGTGGCGGGCGTTGCTGAAAAGTGCTTTGCCATGCAAAGTGCTAGCATGAGTGATCAACGACCGGAAGAGCCCACGCCTGGAGCGGACCCCGAGCCGTCCCGGGAGCGACCGCAACCTCGCACGTACCGGGCCCAGCGCGCCGAACGCGCGGAAGAGGCCAGGCGCGCGGAGCTGGCCGCGAGCGGCGCGTCCGCTGAGGACGCCGAAGCCGCGGAAGCCGCCGAGGACGCCGAGGACGCCGACCCCGGCGACGGCGACGGCGAACCGAACGACGACGGCTCCCGGAGCGGTCACGTCGAAGCCGCCAGCGACGCCGGCGCGCCGCGCCCGCCGGAGCCGCCGGTCGAGCCCGCTCCACCGTCTCCCTCCCGGCCTCCCGACGAAGAGGAGGGGCCGCGACGATCCCGTCCCGCCCCAGAGCCGGGGAGGGGCCGGACGAGGCCGGAGCCGCACACCGAGTCCGAGCTCGCCGCCGCGCTGCACTGGCCGCTGCAGGGCCTGTCGCTCGCGCTCGCCGATGCCGACCGCATCGCGCGTGACATCCAGGAGCGCGCGCACCTCGGCCGGCTCGTGCTCGCGCTGCTGGCGGTGAGCGTCCTGTTCGGCTTGCCGTACGGCTTCGTGCTCGGGTGGGACTCGGGCTGGCGCGTCGCCGCGCTCTTCCTCGGCTCGCTCGCGGTCTGCTTCCCGTCGCTGCAGGTGTTCAGCCACTTCATCGGTCTGCGGCTCGGCGTGCTGCAGAACGCGGCGCTGACGCTGGTCGTCGCGGCGGCCGGCGCGGGCTTCACCTTCGGCTTCTTCCCGATCCTCTGGTTCTTCCGCGAGACCGTGACGGAGGGCGACATCGTTGGCGTCCACGGCATCTCGCGAGGGCTGCTGTGGCTCGCGGTCGGTGCGGGCTTCCTGCAGCTCCTGCGCTGCCTCGGGGAGCTCCGCTGGGACTGGAACCTCGGCAGCGGCGGCATCCTGCGGCATCAGTTCCTGATGGCCGGCTGGCTCCTGCTGCTGGTCTTCGTCACGGCGCGCATGGGCCGCGCGCTGGAGCTCATGCCGTGAGCCACGGACGGCGAACCGTCGTGGCGCTCTGCGCCGCCGCCGCCTACGGGTTCGCGCTCGGCTCGTCGCACAGCCTCGAAGCGTCCCTGCACAACGTCGTGAAGTTCCCGCTGCTGCTCGGCGTCACCGCGCTGGTGTGCGCTCTCGGCTACACGGTCACCGGCAAGTTCCTCATGCCCCAGCTCGAGACCTCTGCGGTCCTGCGGCTGACCGGAGCGCTCTTCATCGGGATCGCCTACCTGGTCGCGAGCCTGAGCCCGGTGCTGCTGCTCGTCGGGCTGACCTTCGACGACCGGGGCAACGGGGGACTGGGGGAGTACGCGCTGTTCCTCGAGCTGAACCTCCTCCTGGTGGCGCTCTCCGGTGGCGTCGCGCTCCTGCATCAGTTCCGGGCCCTGATCGCGGAGGTCGACACCGAGCCCTGGCGGGCCACGCTCCTGCTGACGGTCTGGCTCGGGCTCAGCGCGGCGGTCGGCGGTCAGGGGTCGTTCTACCTGCGGCCGTTCATCGGCGTGCCGTGGAGCCGTGGCGAGCCCCGACGCTTCTTCCTGGGCGGCGAGCCGACGCCGCGGGGAGCGCACAACTTCTTCGAGGTGGTCTGGTTCGCGTTCGAGCCCCCGGAGTTCGAGCGCGAGGCCCCGTGAGGAACGCCCCGGCAGCGGTGCACGTTCGGTGACCGTCAGAGCCGCGTCACTGCCCTCGGCGGGCGGGTTCAGCGCCGGCGGATCGGGTAGGATGAGCCGGCGGTCGCGCTCGTAGCGGCCGCCCTCGGAGACTCCTCCCGACTCGGAAACGCCCATGATTCGACTCACGACGTGGCTCGCGCTGCTGCTGTTCCTCGCCCCGCTCACCTCCGCCCAGACCCGCGAGCGCATCCCGCCGCCCGAGTTCCTGCGCGAGGTCGTCGTGGACGACGAAGGCCTGCAGCAGTGGGCCGAGTTCGAGGTGAAGTGCGAGCCCTGCAAGGGCCTCGGCAAGCACGAGTGCCTCGGTTGCAAGGGCGCCGAGGAGATCTTCCCGAACTGCACCGAGTGCGACGGCGAGCGCCGCTCGATCTGCCGCACCTGCGCGGGGGAGAAGGTGCTGCCCGATCCGCTCGAGGAGCTGGCCTGTCCGTTCTGTCAGGGCAGCGGCTGGTTCAACTGCGGCCAGTGCGGGGGCCCGGGCATGTACTTCACGACCGATCAGAACGGCAACCGCAACGAGCTGGTCTGCCGCGCCTGCGACAAGATCGGGCGCTACAAGTGCGTCCCGTGCAATGGCAAGCGCCGCATCTCCACGGTTCGCATCAAGAAGAAGCACGCCGGCATCGCCAAGCAGAAGGACCTCTTGGCCATGCGCGAGGACCTGCAGGCCTGCCTGACCGACCTCGAGGCCTATGAGCCGGGCGATCGAGGCAACAAGAGTCTCAAGGCCTTCGAGAAGCTCGCGAAGGACTACAGCAAGAAGCTGCCGGGGCTGCAGGACGCGGCCGAGCTGCTCGAGACGGTGCTCAAGGGCATCACCAAGGTCGGCGCCGCCTACGAGGGCTACGAGGCCAAGAACACCTTCCAGATCCTGCTGATCAAGGATCGCACGGTGTTCATGCTCCAGCACGACGTGCGCGCGCTCGACCAGAGCATCGCGCGCAACGAATTCAACGAGTCCGTCCTCGCGGACAAGTAACGGCGGCTCCGCCACACCACCCACTCGGTCGACGAGACCCCCCGCATCCATGAGCCTCTCCCTTCGCCGGCGTACCCTGCCGGTCACCGCCCTCGTGCTCCTTCTGGGCACCTCCGCCGTCGCTCAGACTCCCGTCACCGACACGGTTGAGCGCACGTCGAACGCCGTCGTGGGCGTGCAGGTGCTCTTCGCCAAGCAGAACAGTCCTGGCAGGAGGCCTGTGGACGGTGTCCAGGCCGTGTCCGTCGAGCGGCCCGGCTCCGGCGTCCTCGTCAGCACCGGTGGGCTCGTCCTGACGAACGCGCACCTCATCGACGAGATCGTCGATTCGGGAGACGAGTACTGGCTCGAGGTCTGGCTGCCGTTTCGCGGCAATCGCAGCGCGTCGGTGGTCTATCGCGACGTCGCGAACGACCTGGCCCTCTTGCAGGTCGAGCTCGAGCCGTCCGACTCCGTGACGGCGCTCCCCATCGTGCCCTCGCGCAGCCAGGCGGTCGGCTCGCGGGTCGTCGCGCTGAGCGCGCCGACCGGCTTTCGCCACTTCGCCTTCGCGGGGGCGCTCGCGTTCCCCGCCGGCCCCGTGCAGGTCCGCGAGGCCACTCTCGAGCCGTGGCAGGCTCTTCTAAGCGACTGCCGCTTCCACGACCTGCTCGACGGCGGTCCGTTGCTGAACACCGATGGCGAGGTCATCGGCATTCACAACAGCTCGCACCTCAGCTCGCTCGCCAAGGGCTTCCGCGATGAGGAGGACGATGAGAAGCCCGTCGACCTCGACTACGCGGTCCTGGTCTCCAGTGAAGCGATCCTGAAGGCTCTCGGGACTCACCTCGAAGATGTCGAGACGAACCTGCCGGCGAGGACGAGCGCGACTCCGACTGAGGCCGCACCCGCGGCGATCGCGCGCATCGCCCCCTCGGTCGTGAGCGTGTGGCATGCGACAGAAGGTGAGCATCCGACCCTCGCCGACGCCGCGGACCCGCAGTCGCAGCGCCTGCCCGACGGCCTCGGCTCGGGCGTGGTCGTCGATTCGTCGGGCCTCGTGATCGCCATCAGCAGCCTGTTCTCGAACCCGGATGGCAAGACGTCGATCCGCCTCGCGGACGGGGCGCTCTACCCGGCGACGGTCGTCGCTCGCAAGACGGAGAACCAGGTCGCGCTCCTGAAGGTGGAGCTGCCGGAGGGCGTGACCCTGCCGGCGGCGACGATGGTGGACTCCGGTCAGCTCATCGCGGGCGGCTTCGCGACGGTCGTGGCGCGCCCGTTCCACGCGGAGGTCAACATGAGCGCGGGGATCCTCTCCGCGCTCGAGCGCGAAGGCCTCGTTCAGCTCGCGAGCTGGGTCCACCCCGGCCACCGCGGCGGCGCCGTCGTCGACCCGCTCGGACGCCTGATCGGGATCGCGGTCATGCAGCCCGAGAGCACGAGCGACGCCGACAAGGACAGCTTCCTTGGCTTCGCGACGCCGATCACGACGGCGCTCGAGGCGCTGAAGGCCGACTGGGAAGCGCAGGCGCCGACCAACACGCTGGCGCAGGCGACGGCGGACGAGCTCGCGGCCCGGGAGAGCGACATCACGAGCGTCGCCGAGGCGACTCGCAGCTCGCTGATCAACGTG
>CAYGST010000182.1:0-8579 GCA_964352415.1 uncultured Planctomycetaceae bacterium
CAAGAAGGGCGTGCGCCCGAGTGACCACGCCGGGTTCGGCGAGGCCGCTGCGAAGGACGAAGGCGAGGCCTCCGAAGGGCACTGATCACGAATGGGCCTGCGAGCCCCTCGTGAGAAGGTGTCGCCCAGGCGGCGCGAGTCCACCTGGGCGCGATCCGCGCTCGCTCCGCGCGCGTTGCGAGGCCTGGGGGAGGCCCGTAACGCGACGGGAGCGAGAGTGGGTCCGGCGCGGGGGCTAGCGAGCGGCGGCCACGCGCCGCGGCCCGCCCCCGGCACGGCGACGCCCGCCGGCGCCACTGCCAGCCGTCCGTCCGCGCTTGGTGCCGCCGCCGAGGAGCAGCTCGTCCGCGTCGTAGCCCGCGTCGACGAACGCCAGGTAGGCGTGGAGGCCCATCTTGTCGTTCAGGCTGCGGTACTGGTAGATCGACGCGATCGAGAGGCCCGACCGTTCCGCGAGGTCCGCGGGGTCGTTCTCCCGGCTGTGCGCCTGGATCCGCGAGCGAACCTTGGCCTCCGTGGCGCCGCGCAAGGAGGCATCCTTCGGCAGGGGCTGCAAGCGTCCGGCCGAGATCAATGAGCGTGGCGTCTTGCGAAGGGTTCGAACGAGGCACAGCAGGGACCGCAGGCTCGGCATGTTGCCGGCGCGCAGGTTCTTGATGTCGTTCGTCGTCAGCCCAGTGATCGCAGCGCTCTGTGCGATGCTGTGGCCCTCGGTGAGGTCCAGGATCGTGTTCGCCAGATGGAGTTGCATCCGGCGGGTTTGTTCCGTGCCTCGGACTCCCTGCTTGGGAGTAGGTCTGTGATTCGACATGACTGGGTTCATGAAGCCGATCACCGATGTTCCATCGTGCGGTGTCGACCCTGACCCTCCGTCGTTCTCCCCGCGTTCATCCTGCCTTGCGCGCGCGACGCGTCAAGCAACTCCCGCACGAGGATCTCGAGTGCGATCGACGTCGCGTGAACTCACCGGGCAATAAATCGCAGAAGCGGATTCCCCTGGGAAGTCACGAAAGACTGCGTGCCCGCGCGGGGGCCCCGGGATAGGTGATGCAGGTTCCGACCTGCGCGTCCGGTTCTACTCGCCCTCGCCCTTGTCCGGGTCGCCGGCGTCGTCGCGCGTTTCCCATTCCTTACCCGGCTGCTCCTCGTCCACTTCCGAGACGTAGCCGAGGTCCTTGAGCATCTGCAGGTAGGCGGGGTCGAGCGAGCCCCGCGTTCCCGAGTGCTCGACGGGCTCCTGCATCAGGTCGACGAACGTCTGCAGCTCGCCCATCAGCTCCTGCGCGCGCTCCGGCTCCGAGTCGAACAGGTCGTTCGTCTCGAGCGGGTCGGCCTTGATGTCGTAGAGCTCGTGGTCACCGGTGTCGGACCAGATCAGCTTGAAGTCGCCGTACTGGAAAGCACGCAGCCTGCGCTTCCAGGCATTCGGGTCGAACTCGGGGTAAGCCGCGGCCACCTCGGGGAACGGCTCCGTGAAGGTAGCGGGCAGCTCCGACAGCAGCGGTCGGTCGGACTGGGGGGTCAGCAGGCTGACCGTCGTGCTCCGCAGGCCATCGGGCATCGGCACACCCGCGAGCTCGAGCACCGTGGGGAAGATGTCGAAGTTGGCGACGGGGCTGTCGTCCCGGCCGGGCTCGACGCGGCCCGGGGCCCAGAGAACCAGCGGCACGCGCACGAGCGGGTTGTAGAGCGAGTACTGGTGGTCGAGCATGCGATGCTCGCCGAGGTGCTCGCCGTGGTCTCCGGTCAGCAGGATGACGGTGTTCTCCAGCTCGCCGCGCTGCTCCAGCGTCGTGACGAGCGACTTGAACAGGTCGTCGAGCTCCGCGAGCGTCGCGTCGTAGGTCGCCGCCATGATCTCGAGCTCCTCGTCGGTGTACTCCTTCAGACCGAAGGTGTACGCCCACATGGGCACCCACGAGCGATCGGTCACGTAGGACTTCTCGACCTGCTCGGGCGTCATCATGCGCTTGCGGTAGCGACGCGGCGGGATGAACGGACGGTGCGCCTCCATGTAGTTGATGAAGGCGAAGTACGGGCGCTCGGGGTCACGCTGCTCGAGCCAGCGGGTCAGGCCCTTCTCCGCGAGCTGGCCCGCGGCCTTGAGCATCCAGACGTTCGCCTTGCCCTGCTTGATGCGGTCGCTCATCTCCGAGCTCTTGTCGCGCGCCACCTTGCGCAGGACGATCTGGAAGGCTTCCTGCCTCACCTCGTCGTCCCACGGGTGCTCCTCGACGTCGAAGCCCTGCTGGAAGTTCTCCGCCAGGCTGACGTGCGGGTTCGCGGCCCAGAGGTAGGTCTGGTAGCCGGCGGCGCCGAGCGCCTCCGCCGCCGTGGTGTGGTGATCCTCCAGCCACTGGTGACCGAAGTAGGTGCCGTGCTCGCTGGGCAGCTTCCCGGTGAACATGGCAGCGTGCGACGGCACGGTCGAGCTGGCGGTCGACACGCAGTTCTCGAAGACGCGCGCGTCCTTGGTCCACTCCTCGAGGAACGGCGTCGTCTCGCGATGATGCCCGTAGAGGCTCATGCGGTCGGCGCGCGTCGTGTCCCAGACGATCCAGATGATGTTCGGCGCGTCGCTGGCCGTCGTCGTGCTTCCTCCCTCGTCACCGCCGCCGCAGCTCGTCGCGAGGACGCAGAGGGCGAGGAGTCCGGCCGCGAGGCCGAAGCCGAGTGCGGGGGAGGGGTGGAGGGTCCGAGGAGAGGCGGAGCGGAGGATCATGCGAAAGCGTCGATATCGGCGTGTGTTCGGGGGCGTTGGGAGCGTACGCGGCGAGGAGTGGAATGATAGCCTGCGCGGCGAAACTGCCGGATGGCGCGCTCCCGAGGGCGCGAACCGCTGCATCGCGACGAATGCCCGCCGACACTGCAACCCCTGCTCGCCCGACCTGGCGCCCCCTCGACTGGATGGGCGTCGCGGTCGCCGTCGTCGCCGCGACGCTCCTGTTCCTGCAGACCCGTGGAGTCGGGTTGATGGGGCACGACAGCTACCCGCTGATCCTGACGTCGCGGATCGAGAGCTTTGGCGATCTGCTGGGGACCTTCACCGAGGAGCTGATGGATGGTCGCTACCACGGCGCCTACTTCCGTCCGCTGCTGAACGTCTCGGTCGCGCTCGACTACGGGATCTGGGGCCTCGACGCCTTCGGCTATCAGCTCACGAACGCGCTGCTGTTCGCGGGAGCCGCCCTCGCGCTGCACGCCTTCGCCCGGCGCGCCTTCGGGCCGGATGGAGCCTTCGGGGCCCTGATGGCGGTCGCGTTCTTCGTGCTCCACGAGTCGCACTTCGAGGTCGTGCCGGTGCCCGCCCGCAGGCCCGAGCTGCTCTGCGCGCTGTTCGCCTGCGCGGCGCTCGCGGCCCAGCTGCGCCCGCGCGCGCTCGCGGCGCGCTGGCCAGTGCTCGGCCCGCTTCTGATGCTCGCTGCGGCCGCCTCGAAGGAGACCGGCTACGCGCTGCCCGCGGTCGCCGTGCTCGCCGTCTACCTCTACTCGGACGTGTCCGGCCGCCGCGCGCGTCTCGCGCACACCGGCCGCGCCGCCCTCGCCTACGCCGCGCCGATCGCGGCGCTCCTGGCGCTGCGTCTCTGGGTGCTCGGCGGGATGGGCGGACCCGCGGCGCTGCCGCCGGGGTACGAAGGGCCGGGCTCGCTCGAGCTCAGCGCGACCCTCTTCGGTCGCCTGCTCGTTCCGCAGAGCGCGACTTCGGGGGCTGGCTGGCTCGGCGCGCTCGCGCTGCTCGCCGGTCTCGGCGTCGCCAAGTCCTGGTTCCTCGGAGGCCGCCGCAAGGCAGGCGGGCCGGCGCCCGAAGCGCCGCCCGCCGCGCGCAACGGCCTCCTGCTGGCCGTCGCCTGGAGCCTGCTGGTAGGCGCGCTCTACGGCATCTCGCGCTCGATCGAGCAGTGGTACCTCTTCCTGCCGGTCGTCGGTCTCGCGCTGCTCGTCGGCAGCGGCGCGCAGCTCCTGATCGTCCAGTGGCGCCGCGGCGGTCCGCTGGCCCGGACCTCGGCGGTTGGCGCGGCGCTCCTGCTCCTGGCGTTCTGCGGAGTCCAGTTGCGCTACACGCCGGTCGTGCACCGCTACACGGAGTGGGCGCGCGCCACGGCGGCGAGCGACGAGTTCTTCGAGAAGCTCGCGCGCCGCATCGAGCGCGCCACGCCGGGGGCATCGATCAACGCACCGCCGATCCCGGTCTGGGTGCCGCCGGCGCCGGAGGGGCCCGCCGTCCGCGGGGGTGCGGTGCTGGAGGCCTACTCAGTGCAGGCCTGGTGCGAGCTGCGCTTCCCCGATCGCCGTCTGCGAGTCCTGAAGGCGCCGCCGCAGACGCCGCTGCTCGCCGAGGAGAGCGCGGTGTTGCTCCTCCGGCCGTACTCGTTCTGAACGTCGGGGGCCGAGTGGGCCTGCCGAACACGACCCAGCACGTCTCTTACGTCGATGCGGTCGCGTGAATGCGGAAGCCCCCTTCCGTCCCGCGCTTCGACGCGGAAAATGGGGACGCTCGTTCGCCGTACCTCTCGACTCACCCTCCGATGCCCTCCGCCCTCCGCTCGACTCTCCTCCTGGCGGCGCTCTGCGCCGGCGCCACCGGGCTGCACGCCTGGACGGCGCGTCTCGTCGAAGGGCCGGCCGACAGCGCCTACGCCGAGGTGCTCGCCGCCGCGGTCGAGGGCGCCCAGGCGGAGCTCGAGCGTGAACTCGATCTCCACGAGGAGCACACGAGCTGGGACGATCCGTGGGAGGTGGAGGACCGCAACGTCGTCGTGCGTACGACGCGCAGTTACGCCGTCGCGAAGGACGTCGCGAAGGGCCAGCAGCAAATGCGCCGCTACTTCGTCGAGCTCCTCGGCGAACCCGAGCAGCGCGTCCGCAAGGCGCCGATCCTGATCTACGCCGACATCCCGGCCTACAACGCGTTCGGCGACGAGCACGGCGAGTACCACTCGTCGATCCTCGGCAGCTTCTACGCCGCCGGTCATCCCGACCGGCCCGTCGCGACCTACGCGGACGAGAACCGCACGCGGCTGCAGATGACGATCACGCACTCGGTCCTGCACCAGTACGTCGCGGAGCAGTATCCCGGTGCGCAGCTGCCCGTCTGGGCGGACGAGGGGCTGGCGAGCTACTTCGCGCTGTTCTGGGACTTCCCCTACGGAGTGCGCGAGCTGGAGACCATCAAGCAGGAGAACCGGCTCATCCCGTTCTCCACGCTCTTCAGCGAGGGGCTCGAGGCCTACACGGAGGACCCGCACGCGCGCTTCATCCAGCTCGGGATGATGTTCACCTACCTGCTGCGCTACAACGAGGACACGCGTCGGGTCGGTGACAAGGACCCGTCGCAGCCCTTCGATGAGTTTCTCGCCGCGATGCTGCGCGGGGAGGACGTCGATACGCATCCCGTCCTGCTGTTCCTGACCGAGAACGAGGATGCGCTGCGCGAGGGCTTCCTCGCCTGCGAGTTCGAGTAGCGCGGCCGCTCGGGCGGCGAGGGCCCCTCGCTCAGCCGCCGAGCTCGCTGATCCAGCGACGAGCGCGCGAGTCGCGGCCGCCGGCCTCGACGTAGCGCTGCAGGCTCGCGAGCGCCTTCGCGTCGTCGCCGGTGAAGTCGCGGTAGAGGACGCCGAGGGACAGATGCACGAAGGCGCGTTCGGCGTCGATCTCGACGGAACGCTCCAGCGCCCGCACGGCGGCCTCGTATTGACCGAGCTTGGCGAGGGCCAGCCCGAAGTCCGCGTGGGCGAGCGCGCTCTCGCCGTTGAGGTCGATGGCGGCGCGGAAGTGCTCGAGGGCCTCGAGCGGCTGCTCCGCGCGCAGGAGCTCGATCCCGAGCAGCAGCTCGATCTCGAACTCCTCGGCGCCGAGCTCGCGGGACGCCTCGAGCTCCTCGATGACGCCCGTGCGGTCGTCGGTCGTGGCCTCGAGCACGAGGGCGTTCAGCGCGTGCAGGCGAGCGTCGTCGGGGTCACGACCGAGCGCGGCCTGGACGTGCGGGGCGGCGTCGACGTGGCGGCCTCGCTGGATGAGCAGGGTGGCCAGCGTCGCGCGCGGCTCCACGGCGTCCCCCTTCAGGCGAATCGCTTCGAGGAGCTGCTGCTCGGCCTCCGCGTAGCGTCGCTTCCCGAGGTACGCCTCGCCGAGACCTGCGTAGGCGCGCCAGGCCGTCGGGTCGTCGCGCTTCGCCTGGACGTAGGCCTCGGTCGCCTCGTCCAGCTCCCCGAGGGCGAGCAGCACGTGGCCGAGGTACTCGTTCGCGCGCGAGGAGTCCGGGTCGCGGTCGACGGCCTTCTGGAGCAGCTCGCGGGCCGACTCGAGGTCGCCGCGCGCGAACTGCAGCGCGCCATCACCGGCGAGGGCATCCGCGTACTCCGGGTCGCTTCCGAGCGCGAGCTCGAAGCACTCGGTCGCCTGCACCGAGTCCCCGCGCTCGACGGCGTTCCACCCGAGGCCGGCGTGGGCCGCGGCGTAGTTCGGGTCGAGTCCCAGCGCGTCGCGGAAGTCCGCGTCGGCCGTGTCCAGGTCGCCGCGCTTCGAGTAGATCTCGCCGCGCAGGAGGAGAGCCTCGGAGTCGCTGCATTCCAGTGCGAGCGCGTCGCCGACGCTGCCGAGGGCCGCGTCGTAGTCCCGCTTGCGCAGCGCCGCGCGCGTCTCCTCGAGGAGCTCGACGTAGCGCGCTTCCTCCGGCGCGAGCTGCTCGGTCTCGTACTCGCTGAGCCGGGCGAGCTCGGGGCGCGCCGCATCGCTGGAGATCAGGAAGTACGCCGTCGTTCCGCCCGCGATCACCACGGCGGTCGCGATCAGCGCGATCCACAGTCCGGCGCGGCTCGGCGCCGCGGCCGGCTGGGAGCGTCGACGCCGACGCCCACCGCCAGCGCCCGCGCGGGGGCGCGTGGGCACGCTGGCGCGCGTGGACTTGCCGAGCCGGTCGAAGCGCACGGCCTCGAGCGCGTCGAGCATCTCGTCGGCGTCCTGGAAGCGCTCGTCGGGCTCCTTCTCGAGGGCCCGGTGGAGGAGGGCGTCGATGTCGACCGGGAACGCGAGCCCCGGGTTCGACGCGATCAGCGACGGCGCGTCCTCGCTCACGTGCTTGACGAGCAGCTCCGTCGCGGTCTCGCCCTCGAACGGCTTGCGCCCCGTGAGCAGCTCGTAGAAGACGAGGCCGACGGAGTAGAGGTCGCTGCGGTGGTCCACCGGCTTGCCGGAGCACTGCTCCGGCGACATGTACATCGGCGTGCCCATGATGCGGCCGGCCTGCGTCATCATGCTGCGATCGAGCGGCTGGTCGAGCAGCTTCGAGAGCCCGAAGTCGAGCACCTTGACCATCCACTCGTCTCCCGCGGAGCGGGTGACCATGACGTTCTCGGGCTTGAGGTCGCGATGGACGATGCCGTTGGCGTGCGCTTCCGCGAGCACGCTCAGGATCTGCTCGACGATGTCCGCGGCGCTCAGGGCGTCGAGCGGCCCTTGCTCCTCGATCAGCGCCTTGAGCGTCTGGCCCTCGACGTACTCCATCGCGAGGTACCAGGTCTCCTCGCCCTCGACGTCGAAGTCGAAGATCTGGATCGCACCCGGGTGCGTGAACTTGCCGACGGCGATGCCTTCCTGCTGGAAGCGAACGAGCGCCTCCTTGCCGATCTGCAGGTCGGTGTGGAGCACCTTCAGGGCGACCTGCTTCTTCAGGCTCAGGTGCTCGCCGAGGTAGACGGTGCCCATCGCGCCCGAGCCCAGCTCCTCGAGGACCCGGTACTTGCCGTTCAGCGTCGTCCCGAGGAGGCTGCCGTCCTCGCTCGGCACGGCTCCGAGCTTGGTGCCGCAGGCGGGGCAGAAGCGGCTGGAGGCCTCGAGGGCGGCGTGGCAATTGGGGCAGAGACTCATGGGCGGACTGGAAAGCGAAGCGGGCGCGAAGCGGCGGAGTCTAGCAGCGCGAACCCCGGTGGCGCGCTGCGTTGCCCGGGGCGTCCTGTACGCGACGACCCTATCGTTGTGGGGTGGGAGTTCGGGCCCGTAGCGTCTTGATTGTGAAAGCAGCGCTGGGGATTCCGCACCGGCGGAGCGCTTCAGCAGTCGAAGCCGCGCATCGCCAGGGCGTAGGCCCAGGACAGCACGAGGTGCGGCGCGAGCTGGTCCGCGTCGGACTCGAAGGAGAACAGCTCACCGCCCCGAACGAGGCCTGTGGCCTCGGCCTCGGCGCTCTTGAGACGGCGCACTTCGCAGATGGAGTCGTTCGTTCGGTCGCGCAGGCGCACGGTCCAGGCCAGCGGATCGGGGAGTTCGACCTGGGCGAGGGCCGCGCCGCCCGCCGCGACGAGCTGCCCTGCGGACCCGCTCCAGCCCGTGAGGACCGCGAACGGCGATCCGTCGGCGTTCGTGAGCGCCAGCGGCGGGTAGCCGCCGCGGAAGACGGGCTCCCAGCCGGCGCGCAGGGTCGGAAGCGCATTGCCAAGCCGTACTTCGAGCTGGAGCTGATCGGGCGAGCGCAGGAAGCCGAACAGGCCGGCGCCGTGCTCCTCGCTCGCGAGGAGGCCGAGGGGCTCGCCGTCGGGGGCGAGCAGCTCGACCTGGGCGCCCCCGAAGTCGGGACTCATGTG
>CAYGST010000183.1:0-8560 GCA_964352415.1 uncultured Planctomycetaceae bacterium
CCTTCGGAACGACGCACTGGCTCGTTCCCGAGCTCGGGATCCAGGGGACCTTCTACCTGGCAGCGGGGACGCTCGCTGTCCTCGGGGCGCTCGTGCGCTTCGGCGAGTCCCGCGCTCCCAGCGCCGTGCTCCCGGCGCTGCTCGTAGCCAGCGGACTCTTCGGGGGCGGCTACCGAACGCCGACGCCCGCCGCCGAGATCACCGTGCTCGAGACGCGCCAATCCGCCTACCAAAGCCTGCGCGTCGTCGAGCGGGGCGCAGACGAAGCGCGCTTTCGTCAGCTCCAGGTCAACGAGGGGCTCGACTCCTTCCAGTCGGTCTGGCAACCGGAGACCGGACTGCTGCCCGACGGCTACTACTACAACCACTTCGCCCTCCCGGCCGCCTGGTCCGCGGACTCCGGCAACTGGCGCGTGCTCGTCCTGGGGCTCGGCGCCGGAACGACCTGGCGCGTACTCGCAGGGGCCCTCCCCAGCGGTGTCGAGCTCGATGCGGTCGGAGTGGAGATCGATCCCGTTGCCGTGGAGCTGGCGCGCCGCTGGATGGACCTCCCCGAGGACGGGCCGGGACATCTCGCGATCGCTGGACAGGACGCGCGCACGGCGTTGCAGCAGCTCGCCCCGGGTTTCGACCAGATCGTCCTCGACACCTATGCGAACCAGATGGAGGTGCCGCCGCACCTCTGCAGCGTCGAGTTCTTCGAGGAGGTCGAGGCGCGCCTCGTCCAAGGCGGCTGGTTGACGATCAACATCGGAGGCTTCGGCGTCGAGGACCCCGTCGTGTCCGCGATCACCCAGACGGCCGCCTACGCCTTCGACAGCGAAGCCCTCGTGGTGCGCGTGCCCTTCTCCCGCAACTGCATCGTGCACCTGCGGCGCAACGAAGAAGTGCCGCGGCCCGGTACCACGGAGTGGGGGAAGGCCCGTGGGCCCGCGGCCCGGCTCCTGCCACCGGTCGAAGTGGACGGTGGCTGGCGGGTCATCGCCGCGACTCGCACCCCGCAGCTCACGGACGACCGCAACCCCATCGAGACGCTGCAACGGGACTCGATCGAGCTCGCCTCGCATCGTTTGCGCGAGGCGGAGCGGTGGGGGGAGCCGAGCGAGTGATCCGGTACCTGCACTTCGCTCTCGCCCTCCTGCTCGTGGGCGGGCTGTCACCCGCCCAGGAGAGCGCACTGCAAGCCGCGGTGCGCCTGACGGGTGAGGCGCGCTTCGCCGAAGCCGTGGAAGTCGCGCGCGCCGGAGACGATCCACTGCAGCGCGCCCAGGGCGAGCTCTACGTCCTTCATCGTGCCGGAGCCCTCGAAGAGGCACTCGCAGCTGGACTGCGCGGCCTCGACGAGGCGCCGGACGACGCCTGGACGCTCGAGCACACGGCCTACGTCGCGTTGAGCCTCGGAGCCGGCGACCTCGCGGTCCGGCTCGACTGGATGCGCGTGGAGGCGACGCGCCTCGCGGGTCAGCGACGCCGCGAGCAGGACGCGCAGCGCCGAGCCCGGATCGCTGCCCTCCTGGGTCTAGGGCTCGGGCTGCTCGCGTTCGGCGTAGGACTGCGTCCGCTCCCCCCCGGGGCCTGAACGAGGGCGACGCTGCGCCTCCGGGCGCCGGCGGCCCGCGAGCCCCGGGCCCATGAAGTTAGAGCAGGTCGAGCACGCCGCGGGCGCCGTCCGTCAGGGTTCCAGGCGGCTGACCGTAGTAGAGATCCACAGCGATGCGCGAATTCCACGGGAGCCACTCGTCGTGGGCCACGACCCCGAGCGCCGCCGCGGCGAAAGCCCGCGTCGCCTCCGGCAGCTGCTCGTCGCGCAGCATCTCCAGGAGCGGGGGCAGGGAGCGCGCATCACCGATGCGGCCGATCGCGAACGCGAGCGCACTCTGCGTGGGCAGCGTCTTCGCCTCGCGTAGCGCGCTGAACAGCTCCGGCAGCGCGCCTCGATCGCCGAGCAAGGCCAAGCCCGTCGCTGCCTCCCGCAGGACGGCGGGCCGATTCGTCGCGCCTTGCAGCAGCGCACGGAGCGCGGGCACCGCCTCAGCAGCCCCGATCATCCCGAGCGCCACGGCCGCCTGCGCCTTCACCGAGTCGTCCGCGCCGCCCTCCACGCGCCCGATCAGGTCAGCGACGACCTGTGGGTCACGGGCGAGCCCCGCGGCCGCGCAGAGAGCGCCTGCGTCCCGTGGGCTCTTCGTGCTTCGCAAGCTCTCGCGCAGGGCGTAGTGAACGGAGCCGGGGACCTCGCGCCCGGTCTCCGCACGCCTCCAGGCGAGGATCCCGAGGGAGAGCGCCGTCCAGGGTCGTGACGTGCTTCGTCCGCTGGCGAGGTCCTTGATCAGCCAACGCTGTACGGGCTCGAGAGCGACACCCGGCTCGCGACCGGCGCCCGGCCGCGTCGCGCAGCGCGCGAGGGCGATGCGCGCCAGGTCACGGCTCATGGCGTCCTTCGAGCCGTGCAGCTTGCGCAGCCGGTCGCGAATCCGGCCGTCGACATCGTCTCCATCGTCGTCGCCCAGTCTCCCGAGGGCGATCACGGCGGCGCGCTGGACCTCGCGATTCTCGGCCTTGTCGTTCGCCAGCGCGGCGAGCAGCACCGCGGCAGTCGCCCGGCGCGGCGTTTCTCCGGCTCCTGCGCACAGGCGCGCCAGCGCGACGGGCGCGTGCAGCCGGACCGTGTCGCTCTTGCGGGTCGTGGAGAACCAGTGCAGGAGCCAGGCGATCTGCGACTCACGCGACGCGCCGTCCGGCGGCGCTCCCTCGTCCGGCGCTGGCCAAGCACCGCTCGCCACGTCGAGCGGAACGAGTCCGATGCCGATGACGCAGGCCGTCGCGAGGTCCCGGGTCGCCGTGCCTTCGCGTTCCAGGGTCGTCGCCAGGTGGAAGATGGCGAACTGTCGAACGTCGGTGCGCTCGCTCTGGGCTCCGAGGAGCGCCAGTCCGTAGGCCGCGAAGGAGCGCGTTCGGTAGGGGACCTCCTTGCGCTGCACCAGCTCGCGACCGGCGGCCGTGTCGCCCAGCAGCGCCGAGAGCTTCAGAGCCGCCGTCTCGTGGCCAAGGATCCCGAGCGCCACGGCCGCGGTCTCGGCGATCTCCTGGTTCGGATGGGCGAGGAAGCGCGCGATGGCCGTCTCGAGCTCGGCGTCGCTCCCGAGCGTCGCGCCCACCTTGGCGAGCGCCATGACGCCGGCCGTGATCAGGTCCTGGTTCTTCGTGCCGCTCGTCGCCGCCAGCAGCGCCGGCACGACCTCGCTACGCAGGTCCTGCTCATCGGGAAAGGTCTCGGTGTCGCGCTTGACCTGACCGAAGCCGAGGAAGAAGTCGTCGTTACCGGTCGAGGCTGAAGGGCTGTGGATCGCCTCCTTCAGGCGCAGGTAGGGGTCACGATTGAACGTCCACCAGACGTCCCAGTCGGTCACCGCGGCGCCGCCGGGCCCCAAGGGCGTGCTGGGGCCGCCTCCACCGCCGCCTGGAGGCACGGTCGAGCCGGGACCGCGGTAGACGCCACCGTGGGGCGAGACGGGGGAGAGGGCGAGTAAGAGGCCTGCTAGCGAAGGCAGCGAGATCATGGGCACCAAGGGCCAAGGGGCGGAACGGACCTGGGCTGGGTGGGAGGCACTACCCGCGCCCGTCCGAACGTGACGCTCTCCTCCCCGTCAGGACTGTTCCCTTACACCCGGGAGGCCCTACCCCAGCACCCCGCGCCTCTCCGCGCAAGACGAAGGCGGCCGGCACTCGCGTGCCGGCCGCCCGTGAACTCCCCGGAAGGGAGTCGATCGTCGTGGGCCGCTCGGACCCACCCGAGCTTCCTAGAGGATGTCCAGGAGGCCCGTGGCGTTCTCGCCCGTCAGGGTCGTGGTGTTGGCGCGGTAGTTCGTGTCGACCGAGAACTTGGCGTTCCAGGGCAACGGCTCCCGCTCCGCGACGATGCCGAGAGCGACCGCAGCGAACCCACGCGCAGAGGCGGTCTTCGAGTCGTCTCCGAGCATCTCGACCAGGGGCTCCACCGAACGCTTGTCACCGATGAAGCCGAGGGCCGAGGCGATCGCAGCTTGCGTCGTCAGGGTCTTGGCTTCCTTCAGCATGTCGACGAGCTGGGTGACCAGCGCCTTGTCCCCGAGGAGTCCCAGGCCAATGGCGGCTTGCTTGAGAAGCTCACCACGGTACTTGGACTCTTCGACGACGCTCTGGATGGTCTCGATCGAGTCGACCGAGTTCATCAGGCCGAGCGAGATGGCGATGTAGCCGCGGGTGTCGTCGTCCGCCATGTTCTCGAGCTTGTCGAGAAGGATGCTGGACGCTTCCACGTCGCCGGCGATGCCGAGGCCGATGGCGTACGCACCCACCTCACGGGGAGTCTTCGACTTCGACAGCTCGTCGCGCAGGGCCTGGAGCGCACCCGCCGACTGGTTCTGGTTGTTGTCGAGCAAGCCACGCTCCATGACGCCCACCCCGAGACCGGCCCAGGGCTTCTGCTGCGTCTTTCCGCGAACAAGGGTCTTCAGCAGGTACTCGCGCACCTCTTTCTCGCCGGCCAGCGGATCGTCGCTGGTGCCGGGCCGCCCGCCCAGCTGGCCGAGGGCGATCACGCTGAAGTTCTTGACCTGCATCTCGGTGTCGGTTGCGGCACTGAGCAGGCTCTCACGGATCTTGACGTCCGTGTCGTCCTTGCTGCCGTCCGGGAGCGTCACCTTGCCGTCCAGGTCACCAAGCAGGCCGAAGGCCAGCGACGCGCTCTGGCGCAGCTCACGCTCGCCCTTGCCCTGCTTCTTCACGTAGGGCGAGAGCGCCTTGTAGATCTGCTGCTTCTTCTCGGTGTAGACCTCGTCGCCGAGGTTCTCCATCAAGCGGCAGATGGCGCGCGGAGCGTGGGCCCGCACGAGGAAGCCACGGTCCTTGCTGTTCTCGTCGAGGAAGAACTCGATCAGGTAGTCGATCTGCTCCTCACGGGTGCGCGGCGCACCCTTGTACTCCTCTTCATCGGCAACCGCATCGGTGGGCGCCGTGTCGAGCGAGACGAGACCCATCGCGATCACTGCGGCGACCTTGATGTCCCGCGTACTTTGACGCGGCAGCTCGCAGACGCTCCAGAGGATCTCCACGATGCGGGCGCGGTTCTCCGGATCGGCGTCGTAGTAGCCGATCTGGGCGAGACCGAAGGCAGCGAAGGCGCGCGTGCGGTAGTTGATCCCCGCCTCGTTGCCGACGAGCTTGCGGCCCGCCTTGGTGTCCATCAGGAGCTGCTCGAGGGTATCGATCGAGGCCGGGTTGCCGAGCACGCCGAGCGCAACGGCCGCGGTCTCCGCGATCTCCTGGCTGCCGTCCGCGAGGAAGGGCTTGATGATCTTCTCGAACTCCGAGGTGCCGTCCTCCGACGCCACGTCACCGATCTTCGCCAGCGCCATCAGGGCGCCCGTGACGATGTCGTTCTGACGCTCGGTCTCCAGCGCCTTGATCAGCGCCGGGACGATCGTGCCGCGGATGGTCTCCTCGGAGGGAGCCATGCTGTCCTTGGCCTGGTTCTTCTGGCCGTGGCCGAGGAAGAAGTCGTCCGAACCCGTTTGGGTCGCGTCGCTGTGGATCTTGCTCTTGAGGTTCAGGTAGGGCTCCTTGTTGAAGCCCCACCAGAACTGCCAGAGGGTGAGGTCGGTGCCGGCGCTGCCGGCGGGCGTCGACGGACCACTCGGGCCGCTGGAACCGGGCGCTGCCGGACCCGCGGGGCCGGGAGTGCTCGGACCGGAGGGGCCGGGAGCGGAAGGTCCGGAAGGGCCAGGGGTCGACGGACCGCCGCCGCCGCCGCCACCGCCGCCGCCGGGCGGAACGGTGTCGCCGGGTCCGCGGTACGTACCGCCGTGTCCGACGGAGACGTCTTGCAGTCCAATGGCCCCACCCGCGAGGAGTGAGCCGACTAGGAGCAACTTCTTCATGGTGAGCTTGAAAGTGTGTTCGAACGAGGGGAATCCCACAGGCAGTGCGATACGCAGCGGTTGGATCGCAACGGCCGTGCCAGTCCCGGGGACGAGTCGGTATTCAAGGCAAAGTAGTGCCTGGACGCAACCAGGGGCCCGATTCGCCAGGGGGGTCGCCGAGGGCCCCGGCCCCTCGGCGTTCCCGGGCCGTAGCGCCGACTTCCCTGGAGGTCACCGAGCCTCTCGAGCACCCCGGGCCGGGAGCTTGGGGCACCTCCCCAGGCCGGCGGACCGCCCAGCGGCGGGGCAGGGGCGACCCCGCCCCTGGGGGCCCGATCGACCACGGGTCGGTAGGGGACTCCAGGGGCGGGGCGAGCTGCCCCGATCGGAGGGCCGACCTCCTCGCTAGAGGATGTCGAGCACGCCCGTGGCGCCGTTCCCGGTCAGCGTCGTCGTGTTCGCGCGGTAGTTGATGTCCACGCCGAGCTTCGCGTTCCAGGGTAGCGCTTCGCGCTCGGCGACGATGCCCAGTGCGACCGCGGCGAAGCCTCGGGCCGCGTCCGTCAGGGACTCGTCCTCGAGCATGTCGACGAGGGGCTCGACGGAGTGCTTGTCCCCGATGAAGCCCAGCGCGGAAGCGATCGCCGCCTGGGTCGTCAGGGTCTTCGCCTCCTTCAGCATCTCGACGAGCCGCCCGACGAGTTGCTTGTCACCGAGCAGTCCGAGCCCGATCGCCGCCGACTGGAGCAGCGGACCGCGGTACTTCGACTCCGCGACGACGCGCTGAATCGGCTCGATGGCGTCGCGGGAGTCGACCAGGCCCAGCGCGATCGCGAGGTACCCGCGGGTCTCGTCGTCGGCCATCGCATCCAGCTTGGCGAGGAGAACGGCCTGCGAGTCGCTGTCCCTCGCGATGCCGAGGCCGATCGCGAAGGCACCGACTTCACGCGGCGTCTTCGCGGACGCCAGCGAGGCGCGGAGTGCCGACAGCGCGCCGCTGGACGCCTGGCCACCCGAGTCGACGAGCCCCCGCTCCATGACGCCGATCCCGAGTCCGGCCCAGGGCTTGAGGAGCGTCTTGCCGCGCGAGAGCGTCTTTAGCAGCTCCTGGCGCACGGCGGACTCGCCAGCACGCGGCGCCTGTCCGTCGCCGGGGCGGCCACCGACCTGCCCCAGCGCGAGCACGCTGAAGTGCTTCACCTGGGCGTCCGCATTCCCCATCGCAGCGATCAGGCGCTCGCGAACCAGGACATCTTCGGGGTCCCCGTCGAGGTCGCCGAGCTGTCCGAACGCGAGCGAGGCGCTCTGGTGCAGCTCGCGCTCGCGGACGCCGCGCTTCTGCACGAGCGGCGCCAGCGCTTCCACGATGCGCACCTTCAGCTGCGCGCGGGTCTCGGGGTCCAGGCCGTCGAGCAGGCGCACCATCGATCGCGGAGCGTGGGCGCGCACGAGATGGTGGCGGTTCTTGTCGTTCTCGGACTGCAAGAAGCCAATGAGGTACTCGACCTGCTGCTGCCGCGTCTTCGGCGGGCCCTCGAAGGCCTTGGCGTCCACCCCGCGCTCCGCAGAAGCCGGGTCCAGCGGGACGAGTCCCATCGAGATCACCGCGGCCACCTTGAGGTCACGGGTGCTCTGGCGGGGCATCTCGCAGACGCGCCAGAGGAGCTCGGCGATCTCCTCTCTCTGCTGGGAGTCCTCGAGTGAGAATCCAATCTGGCCGAGCCCGAAGGCCGCGAAGGCACGCGTGCGGTAGTCGACCTCGGCTTCGGAGCCGACCAAGCGCCGGCCCTGCGCGTCGTCCAGCAGCAGGTGCTCGAGCGTCAGCCTGGCCTCGGGGCTGCCGAGAACTCCGAGGGCGATAGCTGCGGTCTCTGCGATCTCCTGGGAGCTGTCGTCGAGGAACTCCGTGAAGAGCCGACCGAAGTCCGACTTGCCGTCCTCGGAGAGACCATCGCCGATCTTGGCGAGCGCCATCAGAGCACCGGTGACGATGTCGTTCTGGGTCTCCGTCTCGAGTGCGCGGAGCAGCGCCGGGACGATCGTCTCGCGAATCGTCGGTTCGGAGGGACGCAGGGAGTCACGGGATTGGGAGTGCTGCCCGTTGCCCAGGAAGTACTCGTCGGACCCGGTCTGCACCGTCTCGCTGTGGATGTGACTCCTGAGGTTCAGGAACGGAGCCTGATTGGAGCCCCACCAGAACTGCCATTGCGTCAGGTCGGCGCCACCACTCGCGCCGCCCGAGGCCGGTCCAGGCTGTCCCGGACCGCTCTGGCCGGGTGCCCCAGGCCCTCCGGGCACCCCCGAAGACGGTCCGCCGCCCCCTGGCGCCGAGGGGCCGGTCGGTCCCGGAGTGGGGGGGCCGCTACCTCCACCGCCGCCGCCACCCCCGGGAGGAACGGTGTCGCCTGGACCGAGGTAGGTTCCGCCGTGCCCTTGGGACACGTCCTGTAGCGAGAGAGCGCCGGCGGCCAGCAAGGATCCGTAGAGGAGTAGTTTCTTCATGAGGCGTTGTTGAGTGAGCAGTCGTTCGAGTCCCACAGGCGAGCGCGTTCGCGCGACGGTCCAGCGCAAGGCCTGTGCCGCGGACCTGATCACGCGCCCCGCCCTGCAGGAGCCGGTCGATGCCAACACGCCGTCACGCGGGCGTGCCGCTGCGTCCG
>CAYGST010000184.1:0-8448 GCA_964352415.1 uncultured Planctomycetaceae bacterium
CCCCCCGTTCGCCATGGCACTCCTCAGCCTCGCCCTGCTCGCGTCCCTCGCCCCGTCCGCCCCGGGCCCGTCCGACGCGGGCCCGTCGCGCATCCTCTTCGTGCGCGGCGGCCCCGGCACCGGCGGCTTCCTCGAGGGCGGCGCCGACGAGCAGCTCTCCGACATCAACGACTTCAGCGAGAGCGGCGGCAACCACGGCTGGGGCACGCTCGGCCAGCAGCTCGCCGCCGACGGCTTCGTCTGCGAGAAGCGCATCGAAGGGCCCGCCTCGAACAACACCCCCGTCGACTTCACCGCCATCGACCTCACGCGCTACGACGTCGTCGTGCTCGGCTCGAACAATGCGCTCTACACGACGGCGCAAGTCGACGCGATCGAGGCGTTCGTGCTCGCCGGCGGCGGGCTGCTCGTCATCAGCGACGCGAACTGGGGCCAGAACTGGGGTGACGCCCCGACGTCCGACCAGCCCTTCCTCGACCGCTTCGGCCTGACGATGAACCAGGACATGGGCACCTACACGCTGCGGCGCGCCAGCGGCGACTTCGTCATCGCGAGCGTCGACCAGGGCGGTCACCCGATCCTGGCCGGCACCGATGGCGTGGTCGGAACGGCGGACGACGTCGACGAGTTCGACGGCGAGGGCGTCTCGCCGATCACGCTGTCGCCGGGGACGACGGGGCTCGCGCCCGTCGTGCTCGCGAAGGCCAAGAACATGCTGCGCGTCAACGACAGCGCGGGCGCCGGCTCCACGCGGCCCGTCACCGACGACGACGGCTCGCTCGTCGTCGTCGAGGTCGGGCTCGGGCGCGTCGCCGGCCACTTCGACCGCAACACCTTCTTCAACCTGAACGGCGCCGGCACGTCGATCCACCGCAGGGACAACCGCCAGTACGCCAGCAACCTGTTCACCTGGCTGGCGGGCGGCGCGAACCAGGCCACGGTCGGCGAGCCGTTCTGCTCCGGCGACGGCAGCGCGACCGCCTGCCCGTGCGGCGGCGTGGGCTCGCCCGGCAGCGGCTGTCCGAACAGCGCGACCACCAACGGTGGCCGGCTCTTCGCCAGCGGCTCGACCAGCGTCTCCGCCGACGACTTCGTGTTGCGCGCGCTCGACGCGACGCCCGGCGTCCCGGGACTGTTCTTCCAGGGCGTGAGCGCGGAGGGCGGCGGCGCCGGAACGACGTTCGGTGATGGACTGCGCTGCGCGGGCGGCCAGGTCGTGCGCCTCGGCGTCGCGTTCACCGACGCGCTGGGCTGCGCGACGAGCACGAACGGACTGGCGTCGATCGGCGGAGCGACGGCCGGTGACGTGCGCCGTTACCAGTACTGGTATCGCGACACCGCCGACGAGCCGACGCCGTGCGCCGCAGGTCAGGGCTCGGGCTTCAACTTGAGCAACGGGCTCGAGCTGACCTGGACGCCCTGACACGAACGCGCCTCGATCGCCGGATCAGTCGCGCTCCGCGCGCGGCTCGGTGAGCGAGCGCGCGACGCGGTAGGTGCCGACGTAGGCCTCGATCGAGGCGTCGATCGGCTTCGCGTAGCCGCCTCCGAGGGTCAGCGCCACGGGCAGCCCTTCGGCGCGGAAGCGCGAGAGCGCGCGCCTGTCGCGCTCCAGAACGCCGGCGGCGGTGAGCGCGAGTCGCCCGAGGTGGTCGGCGGCGAGCACGTCGACGCCGCCCTGGTAGAGCACGACGTCGGGGCGTGCGCGCTCGAGCGCCTCGTCGAGCGCCGCGTCGAGCGCGGCGAGGTACTCCTCGTCGCCGGTGTCGTCGGCGAGCGGAACATCGAGATCGCTCTCCGGCTTGCGGCTCGGGAAGTTCTTGGCGCCGTGCAGGGAGCAGGTGAACACGCGCGGGTCGTCCGCGAAGATCGCCGCAGTGCCATCCCCCTGGTGCACGTCGACGTCGAAGACCAGAACACGCTGCACGGAGCCTCGGTCGAGCAGCCGGCGGGCCGCGATCGCGAGGTCGTTGAACACGCAGTAGCCCGCACCGAACTCGCGGTAGGCGTGATGCGTCCCGCCGGCGAGGCTGCCGGCGATGCCGTCCTCGAGCGCGGCCTCCACGGCGCCGAGGGTGCTCCCCACGCTCCCGAGCGACCGCAGGACCATCTCCTCGGACCACGGAAAGCCGATGCGCTGGATCACCTTGCGGTCGAGAGTACCGTCCAGGAAGCCCTGGACGTAGCCGGCGTCGTGGACCGCGTAGACGTCCTCGAGCGGCGCGGTCCGAGCGGGCACGAGCCGCGGATCCTCTACGATGCCCTCGCTGAGCAGCCGCTCTCTCAGCAGCGCGTACTTCTGCATAGGGAAGCGGTGCTTCGGCGGCAGGACGACCTCGAAGTGGTCACAGTAGAAGACGCGCATCGTCGGCCAGTCTAGCGGCCAGGGCTCAGGCGATGACGACGGCCGCGCGGCCAGATTCCGGCCCGTCAGGCCAAACCGCGCGTCCTCAAGTCCACGTCGATCGGATAGCCTCCCACTGCCGCACCGGCCGTGCGAGCCGACGACCCTTCACCTGACAAGACAACGATGACCGTCACCGCGCCGAACGACCTCGAAACGTTCATGGACAACGTCCGCCGCCGTAACCCCGGTGAGCTGGAGTTCCAACAGGCCGTGGAGGAGGTCGTCGAGTCTCTGCTCCCGTTCGTCGCCGACAACGAGGCCTACGCCAAGGCGCGCATCCTCGATCGCCTGACCGAGCCGGACCGTGTCGTCAGCTTCCGCATCACCTGGGAAGACGACAAGGGCGACGTTCAGATCAACCGCGGCTTCCGGGTCCAGTTCAACAACACCATCGGTCCCTACAAGGGCGGTCTGCGCTTCCATCCGTCGGTGACGCTGAGCGTGCTGAAGTTCCTCGCGTTCGAGCAGATCTTCAAGAACAGCCTGACCGGGCTGCCCATGGGCGGCGGTAAGGGCGGCAGCGACTTCGACCCGAAGGGCAAGAGCGACCGCGAGGTGATGCGCTTCTGCCAGTCCTTCATGACGGAGCTGTTCCGTCACGTCGGCGAACACACCGACGTCCCCGCGGGCGACATCGGCGTGGGTGCGCGCGAGATCGGGTATCTGTTCGGCCACTACAAGCGCCTGACGAATCGCCACACCGGAGTCCTGACCGGCAAGGGTCTCTCGTTCGGCGGCAGCCTCATCCGGACCGAGGCCACGGGCTATGGAGCCGTGTACTTCGCGCGCGAGATGCTCACGCGTCGCAACGAGACGCTCTCCGGCCGGCGCTGCCTCATCTCGGGCTCGGGAAACGTGGCGCTCTACGCCGCCGAGAAGCTGATGCAGTCCGAGGCGGAGGTGATCTCACTCTCCGACTCCGGCGGCACCATCCATGCCCCGTGCGGATTCAGCGAGGTGCAGCTCGCGTGGATCAAGAACCTCAAGGAGGTGCGCCGCGGCCGGATCTCCGAGGCCGCCGAGCACTTCGACGACATCGAATACCTCGAGGGCGACACGCCCTGGGGCCTCGAGGCCGACTGCGCCTTCCCCTGCGCGACGCAGAACGAGATCGATGGGGAGGCGGCGCGCTCGATGACGAAGTGCGGCGTCCGCCTCGTCAGCGAAGGCGCGAACATGCCCACGATGAACGAGGGCGTGCACCACTTCCTCTCGCAAGAGGTCCTCTACGCCCCCGGCAAGGCGGCGAACGCCGGCGGCGTCGCGGTCAGCGGCCTCGAGCAGAGTCAGAACTCCCAGCGCATACACTGGGAGCGCGACGAGGTCGACCAGCGACTGCAGCGCATCATGGCGCAGATCCACGACAAGTGCGTGCAGTACGGCGAGCGCCCCGACGGCTCGATCGACTACGTCCGCGGCGCGAACGTCGCCGGCTTCGTCAAGGTCGCGGACGCGATGGTCGCGTACGGTCTCGTCTGAGCCCGCCGACCGCCTTCACTCCACGGACCAACGCCCGCGGTGCAGACCGAGGGCTGCGTCGACGGGCTTCGGCTCGAGCTCCAGGTACGGTGTCGCCGTACGCTCCGCGAGGCGCGTCGTGATGTCGAGTCCGCGAGCGCCCTCCGGGCCCGCTTCGAAGCCGTGGCAGAAGCCGTGGCTCAGCGGGACGAGGTTGACTCCGCCCACGTCGAGGTGCTGGGCGCGCAGCTGGCGGAAGAGAACGGGCTTCGAAGAAGCGAAGTCCGCGCCCTCGACCGTCTCGTAGTTGTGAACGCGCGCAGCGCCCTCGAGCCCAACCGTGCAGACGTTGCCGTAGGTGTGCGCGTGAGTGCGGATCTTGGCGCCTGGCTCCAGCCGCCAGTGCAGCACGACGAACGGATCGCCGACCCAGCTCGCCCCGATGAACGCTCCGCTGCCTTGAGAGGTAGGCCTCATCTCCGGCGCCTCGACCGCACCGAGTCGGCAGGCGAACGAGGCGAGCGTGAAGAGGTAGCGATCCTCCGCTGCGCGCGCGGGCTTCGAGGCGAGGCCAGCGACCAGGCGCTTCGCCACGGGCACGACCTCCTCGAGGAACTCCTCGAGGGAGAGCTGGGGTTCCTCCTCGACCGCTCGGACGCCGGCCCGTCCGACGCTCGGAGCGAGCAGCGCCGCAGCAGCGAGCCCGAGGAAGGAGCGGCGCTGCACGTGGAGGCCAGGGGAGACGCAGTGGTCCTCGCCCAGCGAGAGGTCTCGAGCTTCGATCTCGGTCATGGAGTGGGTCGCCGACCGACACGCGGCCTTGGCACGTCCATCCTGACCCACGGATCGGGGCGCGCCACGCGGCGCGCCCCGATCTCACGCAAGCCGTACTGCGGCGCCCGAGGGCGCCCGCGCAGCCCCCGCCCGGCCCCCTACAGGTCCGGCAAGCACTTGCAGCTCGTCGTCGTCGCCTCGTCGGCCTTCGCCCAGGCCGCCTCGTGGCGACGCATCACCTCGGCCGCCTCGGAGGTCTTCCCCTGGGCCTCGAGCGCGCGCGCCAGGCCGAAGAGCGACCAGCCATTGTTCGGCCACTTGTCGAGGTCGTCGCGATAGACGCGCTCGGCGTCGGCGTTGCGGCCCGCCTCGAGGTAGACGGCGCCGAGGGTGTGGCGCGTCGGCTGCAGCCACTGCGGCGGCTCGCCGTACCCGAGCGTGTCCTCGACCTCGGCAGCGGCCTCGAGGCGCTCGATCGCCGTGTCCCAGTCGCCCTGCTGCAAGGCGATCTCGCCGGCGATGAAGGCGTCGCTGACCTCGAGGATGCGGTGCGACGGATCCGAGCCGAAGACGCTCTCCTCGGGGATCGCCGCCTTGGCGGCGCGGAACAGCTCGTACTCGGCCTCCGCGGCTTCGAAGTCCTTCTTCGCGGCGTACGCGATCGCGCGGTGCGCGCGCCAGACGGCCGTCGTGATCGGCAGGACCTCCGGCGGCGCCGGCTCGGCCAGGATGTCGTCCCAGCGGCCGAAGCGCTTCTGCACGTCGTAGACCGAGGTCATCCACAGGTCGATGAACGGCGCGACGAAGCCGAGCATCTCCATCGGCATGTCGTTCCACATGTCGCGCGCGGCCGCCATCGCCTCCGACTCGCGGCCGACCATCATCGCCGAGTAGGCGAGCATGTGCGAGTTGTGGACCATGTACATGTGCTGCACGCCCTGGTTCGGCGACAGCTCGCGGTAGCGGTCGTCGCGCTCCATCGCGATCAGGTTCTGGCGGATCGACTCGTCCCACATGCCCGTCTGCACGTAGATGTGCGACGGCATGTGGTTCATGTGGCCCGAGTCGGGCACCTCGTTCTCGAGCCGCTTCGCCGCCGCGAGGCCGATCGACGGATCTTCGCTCGGCTCGACCGCGTGGATGTAGAGGTGGTTCGCGCCGGGGTTGTTCGGGTCGAGCTCGATCACGCGATCGAGCGTCGCGACGATCAGCTCGGTGTCGCCCTCGGGCTGGCGGTTCGAGTCGTAGAGCATCCATGGACGCTGGACCATCATCGACTCGGCGTAGAGCGTGCCGACGTCGGAGTCGTCCGGGTGCGCGGCCCACACGCCGGCCATGGCGTCGGCGTAGGCCTGATCGAGGTCCGCGCGGTCGCCTGGTCCGCGGCCGTCGTAGCGCTCGGCGAGCGCCTCGATCAGCGCGCGCTCGAGGGCGTTCGTGTCGTCGATGCGCGCGAGCGCGTTCTGCAGCGCACCGTAGGCGGCGTCGCTGCGCTCCTGCGTCATGACCGGGTCGTTGTAGTTCGGCCCCTCGCACAGCGCGATCGCCCACCAGGCCATGGCGCACTCGGGGTCGAGCTCGGCCGCCTTCGCGAAGGAGCGGATCGCCTCGTCGTGGTTGAACGAGTACATCCAGGCGAAACCCTGGTCGAAGTAGGCCTGCGCTTCGGGCGAGGAGGTCGTGACCTGGCGGCGGTGGCCGCCGACGTCGCCGAAGAGCTGCGCGGCGGGCGCGTCGACCTCGAGGTGGTCGGCCGCGGGCTTCGAGGTGGCGCAGCCGCAGAAGGCTGCGGCCGCCAGCAGGACGGGGATGGAGACGCGGGAGTGATGCATGACGTCGTGGGTGGGAACCGGCGTGAGGTGCGCAGTCGCAGAGTCGCGGCCGCGCAGGAGAAGCGGCGTGGGTCGCCCTCGGCACCTGCCACGAATCTCCGGAATCTCGGCGCGGACAGTCTACGCCCCGCCCATCGCAAGGACCGTATCCTCAGGCTCACGCTCCCCAGCGTCCCGCTCCTGCACGCCTTGTCCGCCCCATCACCGCAACGAACGCCCTCGCCTCCGATGCCGCCGATCTCCCTTCGCTCCGCCGCCCTCTCGCTCTCCCTGCTCGTCACCGCGAGCTGCGCCGCGCCGACGCATCCGTACCTCGGCGAGCGGCGGCCCGGTTCGAAGCCGGCGCTCTTCTCCGCGGGCGTCGTGAACACGGCGGCCATCGAGCTGAACGGCGTCGTCTCGCCCGACGGCGACGAGTTCTACTTCTCCCGGCGTATCGGTGAGTCGTTCACGATGTTTCGCTGCCGCCGGCGCGGCGAGACGTGGGGCGCGCCCGAGCCGCTGAGCCTGTACCCGGACGGCGAGCGCGCGATGGCCGTCGACATGGCCCTGTCGCCGGACGGCGAGCGGCTGTACTGGCTCGGCCGTCACGAGAGCGAGAGCTACCCCGAGGAGCCCGGCCTCGACCTGTGGACCAGTGAACGCAAGGACGGCGAGTGGCAGACCGCCGAGCTCGTACCGCCGCCGGTCAGCTCGGAGCACAAGGAGTACTACCCGTGCGTCGTCGCCGACGGCAGCTTGTACTTCAGCAGCGATCGCCCCGGCGGTCTCGGCGCGGGCGACGTGTGGCGCGCGCAGCGGCTGGCCGACGGCAGCTTCGCGGAGCCCGTCAACGTCGGCGCGCCGATCAACTCGGTCTACTCCGAAGGCGACACCTTCGTGGCGCCCGACGAGAGCTACCTCGTACTGTCGTCCGCTCGCCCGGGCGGGCGCGGCAGCAACGATCTGTACGTGGCCTTCCGGGAGGACGACGGCAGCTGGGGCGAGCCGGTGAACCTCGGGCGCCAGATCAACTCGGAGCAGGTCGACTTCTGCCCGATGGTGACGCCGGACGGCCAGTACCTCTTCTTCTCGCGCCGCTGGGGCGCGACGTGGGAGACCACGACGGCTTGCAGCGTGTTCTGGGTCGACGCGCGGGTGCTGCACGCGCTGCGGCCCTGAAGCGGGTATCGTTCCGCACGCTCCCCCACCCCCACGCCTGGAGAATGCGTTGCAGAACGAAACGAACACGAGGCTCGAGAAGGACCTGCTCGGCGCCAAGGAGGTCCCCGCGGACGCCTACTACGGCGTGCAAACGGCGCGCGCGCTCGACAACTTCCACATCACGGGCGTCCCGCTGTCCCAGCACGCCGACCTGATCCGCGCCCTGGCGATGGTCAAGCTGGCGGCCGCGCGCGCGAACCACGAGTGCGGCGTTCTGCCCGAGACGATCCTGCGGGGGATCGAAGGCGCCTGCCTCGAGCTCATCGAGGGCAAGCTCCATGAGCAGTTCGGGATCGACGTGCTGCAAGGCGGCGCGGGCACATCGACGAACATGAACGCGAACGAGGTCATCGCGAATCGCGCGCTCGAGCTGATGGGGCACGCGAAGGGCGAGTACCGCCACTGTGACCCGCACGATCACGTCAACTGCTCGCAGTCGACCAACGACGCCTATCCCACCGCGCTGCACGTCGCCATCGTGCTCGCCAATGCGCGCCTGATGGAGGAGCTGCGGCGGCTCGTCGCCAGCCTGCACGCGAAGGGCGCAGAGTTCGCCGACGTCATCAAGATGGGGCGGACGCAGCTGCAGGACGCTGTCCCGATGACGCTCGGCCAGGAGTTCAAGGCCTGGGGCGACAGCCTCAGAAACGAGATCCGCGCGCTCGACCGCGTCGAATTCGCGCTCCTCGACATCAACATGGGCGGCACCGCGATCGGCACCGGGCTGCATCGCGGGGAGGTTGATCTCGTTCAGGCCGGCGCGCGGGCCGGAGG
>CAYGST010000185.1:0-8406 GCA_964352415.1 uncultured Planctomycetaceae bacterium
CGCGGCGGTCAGGTGGCGGGCGTACTGCTCCTGGACGTCGATGGTGTTCTCCGGGTCCGGGGACGTGACGCGCCGGCTGCCGCGCACCTCGCCGAGGGCGGCTTCGATGCGCTCCGGGCCGAGGTCGCGCGCCGAGAACAGGGCCTGGACCTCCGGCCCACCTTCCTTCGCGAGGGCGAGGAGGAGGTGTTCCGTCGAGAGGAACTCGTCGCCGAGCGCCTGCGCCCGCGCGCCCGCCTCGTTCAGAACGGCGGCGAGTCGCTGCGACATCGCGATCTGCCCGCCGCTCTGGGTCGGGAGCTTCGCGATCTGATCCTCGAGCTCGCCGGCGAGCGCCTTGGGCTCGACGCCGAGCTTGTTCAGCAAGGCGGCCGTGACCCCGGTCGGCTCCGCGAGGAGCGCGACGGCGAGGTGCTGCGGCGTGAGTTCGGGGTTGCCCGCTCCTTGCGCACGCTGCTGAGCGCTCTGGAGGGCTTCCTGGGTCTTGGTCGTGTACTGGTTCATGTCGTTGGTCTCCTGGGGTTCCTGCATTCCCACCCCGCTAGAGCAACGGCTGTGCCGAGGGTCGAATCCGGCTTCTGGTGGCCTTCAGGTGGGGGTGGAGTTGGTAATTCGGCCATAAGGGCAGCCGTGGCTGCCAAAGTGGCGCTCTGCCCACGGGCCCCCGCGCAGCTCCGAGGCCCGCCTCCCGAGCACGACTGGCCGTCAGAGCAGCGCAGGGCCCGCTCACGAACCGTGACGACGGCGGGCTATCGCCCTAGCGGCCCACCCCCGGCCCATGCTCTCGACCCTGCTGCTGCTCGCCTCGCTCAGCCTCTCTGCTCCGCAGGGAGGCACGGAGGTCCCGCCGCTCTGCGACACCGCGCTCATTCCGTTCGTCTTCGATCCCGCGGGGCTCGAATCGCACGGGGCGCGTCGAGCGCTCGGGGAGCTTCTGCGCTGCCGACTCGACCTGCCCGCGACGTTTCGCGTGCAGCTCGCGGTCGACGCCGACGAGCGCAGGCGCCGGGAGGGAGACGTCTGGATCCTCACCGGACGGCTGCACCACGCGGGGCTGCGCCGGAGTGGCCTCGCGCTCGAGGTCGCTTCGGACCTCGGCCACGTGCGCGTCGACTGGGCGTCCTTCGCACGCAGCGAGAGCCGCTCGACCTGGGTGGCGAGCCGTTGCGCCGAGGAGCCGACGCTCGCGATGGGCGAGCTGCACGCTGGACTCCTGGGCGTGCTCGCGGCGCTCGATGAACTGGACGACGAGCTCGAGCGACTCGAGAGCACCTGGATCCGCGCCGTGAACCTGCCGGACGAGCGCGTCGGCCTCGAGCTCGAGGCGACCTTCGAGCGCAGGCGCGTCGTTGGGGCGAAGTGCCCGGCGTTCCGCTCGGTCTCCGGCCTGGCGCTGGCCGGGCGCCGGGCGCCGTCGACGGGCGCGGAGCAAGCTCGCCGCGGCGCGCGGGACCTCATGGCCCGTGCCCGGCCCTGGCCGTTGTTCACGGAGGCGCTCGCCGAGCTGCGCGCGCTCGATGTCGAACTGAGTCGGTGGCCGGGAGCGACGGCCTGGCTCGGCCAGAATCACGAGTACGGAGGCTACGACGTGCGCCAGGTCGTCTCGTACTCGGCGTCCTCCGGTCCTGCCGCGGTCGAGCTCTTCGTGATCCCGCCGCGTCCCGGACCACGGCGCCAGGCGCGCCTCGCCGACTCGAAGGTGAGGCTCGGTGACAGGGAGCCGCTGCGCGTCTCGCTCGGCCCCGGCGTCCCCGTGACCCTCGGGCCCATCGACTTCGACCCCGTCGCGGTCGAGCTCTCGTTCGACGGGGTTGGACGGCGGCTCGATGTGCTGCAACGCGCGCTGTTCCGGCTCGACCTCGAGCTGCATTCGATCTCCCTGTTCCCGAAGGCGCGCGCGGGCGAGAGCGAGAGTGTTCCCTTCCTCCTCGCGGTCGGCGTCCAGCGCGAGCGGCCGCACGACGGCTACGCTCCGGGGCGCGTCCTGCAGCTCGCGCGGGACGACGCCGCGAGCGAGGCTCCGGTCGCGCAGCACGGCATCCTCGAGTACCGCGCGGGCACGAACGGGAGCGGCTTCGATGTATCGCTCGCGGACGGCCGGCGGCTGAGCTACGCGGGGTTCATGACGGCGTTCTGCGCAGTCGGCAGCCCGCAGTCGGTACGGCCGAGCCTCGACGGGGTGGCCGGGCGGCTCCTCGGCGGCCGCTGACGCGGGCTCCGGCCTCGAATCCGGTCGGAAACCTTTTCCGACCACGGCGCGCCACGGGGCCTGGAAGTGGGTGCGGGGGCTCGGCAGCGGCGACCGCCCCGAGAGGCCGCGATTCCCGGGGTACGGTTGAAGGTCGGGAGTGAGTGGAAGGCTCGCACTCGACGTCACCACCACCTCCGCCGCAGGAGAACGTCGATGCAACGCCTCTCTCGAAACGCCCTCGCCACGACCTGGTTCGCTGGCTCGCTCCTGGTCGCCAGCTCCGCCGCCGCGCAGACCACGGTCCTCACCATCAGCGGGAAGTCCATCGGGGACCGCCTCGCGCAGTCCGTCGCCGGGATCGGCGACGTGGACGGGGATGGCGTTCCCGACTGGGCCGTCGGCGCACCGCTCAGCGACCTCGCCGGCAACATGTCGGGGTCGGCGCTCGTGTTCAGCGGGGCCACCGGCGCCGAGCTCTACGAGTTCTCCGGTGACTCGCCCATCGACTTCTTCGGCAGCAGCGTCGCCGGCGGCGACCTCAACGGGGACGGCCGCGCGGACATCGTCGTCGGTGCCTACGCCGACGACGTCAGCGGCGTGGATGCGGGCACGGTCTACGCCTACTCCGGTCTGGACGGCAGCCTGCTCTGGACCCAGGGCGGCACCAGCGCCGGCGACAACTTCGGCTTCAGCGTGGCCTTCGTCCCCGACACCGACGGGGACGGCCGCGGCGAGGTGCTCGTCGGCGCCTGGACCGCCGACGGACGCGCAGCGAACAGCGGGGAAGCAAAGCTCCTCGACGGCGACAGCGGAGCGCAGCTCCAGGTGCTGCGCGGTCTCGGCTCCTACGACTTCTTCGGCAAGAGCGTCGCCGGCGTCGGCGACGTGAACGGGGACGGCCTCGGCGACCTGCTCGTCGGAGCGCCCGGCGAATCGACCAACGGAGCGGGAGCGGGCGCGGCGTACCTGTTCTCCGGCGCGAGCGGCGCGCTGCTCGCGAGCTTCCTCGGTGAACAGGCCGGCGACGGGCTCGGGTCCTGCGTCGCCGACGCCGGCGACGTGGACGCGGATCTGAGCAGCGACCTCGTCCTCGGCATCCCCGGCGCGGACCAGGGCGGCAACAACGCGGGCCGCGTGCGCGTGCACTCCGGCGCCTCGGGCGCCGTGCTGCGCGACCTCCTCGGCTCTGCTCCTGGAGACAACTTCGGGAGCGCCGTCCTTGGCGACGTCGACGTGGACGGCGACGGACGGCCGGAGCTGGTCGTCGGCGTCGCTGCCGCCGATCCGAACGGCGCGAGCTCGGGACAGGTCCAGGTCTTCTCCGGTCAGGACGGCAGTCTGCTCGCGAGCCTCGACGGCGAGCAAGTCGGTGGGCGCTACGGCGCGGCCGTGGCGAACGCCGGGGACATCGACCTCGACGGCGCGGACGAGCTGCTGATCGGCGCCTGGGGAGAGGGCGCGAGCCCGGGCGACCTGACCGGCGTGCTGCGCGCCGTGACCTTCGGCGGCGGCGCCTCGCTCACCTACAACTACTGCGTCTCGACCCAGAACTCCTTCGGCATGAACGCGATCATGCAGAGCTCGGGCCCGACCTCGGTGGGGGCGAACCTCTTCCAGCTCGGCGTGCAGAGCGCTGCTCCCAGTTCGCAGGGACTCTTCTTCTACGGACCGAACGAGACCCAGGTGCCGTTCGGCCTCGGCTTCCGCTGCGTCGGCGGCCCGATCTTCCGGCTCTCGGCCGTCCTCACCGACGTCGCGGGCGATCAGACGATCGCGGTCGACCTGGCCAACCCGCCCAGCGAGGCCGGCCGGATCCTCCCGGGCAGCACCTGGAAGTTCCAGTTCTGGTACCGCGACGCGCTCGCGATCGGCGGCAACTTCAACCTCTCCGACGGCTTGAGCGCGACGTTCACTCCTTGATATGGGTGGACCTGTCAACAGCCCCCTGACGGGCCTCGCTCTACGGCGAACTCGTGGAGTCGATCCACGGCCGCTCGCTGTGGAGCTCTGAGCCGGTCCGAGGCCGGCTCAGAGCTCCTACTCGTGCCGGGCGGGCTCGCGCTCAGGCTCGAGGGCGTGCACGCTCGTCGCGCGCGCGAGCAGGCGCTGCAGCTCCTTGTGCGTCTCGACGTCGAGCGGCGCGAGCGGCGCGCGGACCTCGGCCTGGCAGAGCCCGAGCTCGGCCATCGCGGCCTTCAGCGGCACCGGGTTGACGTCGAGCTGGAGCGCGGCGTTGAGGTCGGACAGCTCCGCCTGCAGCTCGCGGGCGAGCTCCGTGTCGAGGGCGCCAGCCGCGCCGTGCACGATGCCCGAAACGTGCCGCGGTGAGAGGTTCGCCACGACGCTCACGGCGCCGACGGCGCCGAGCATGCAGTAGTCGTAGATCAACGTGTCCTCGCCGCAGAGGACCGCCAGGTCGCTGGTCTGGACCAGCTCGCGCACACGCGTGAGCGAGCGCGTCGTTTCCTTGATCGCGACGATGTTGTCGTGGCGCGCGGCGAGTTCGGCGGCGACGGGGGGCTCGAGGTCCGTACCCGTGCGACTCGGGACGTTGTAGAGCATCAGCGGCAGATCACTGGCGTCCGCGATCTGTCCGAAGTGCAGCAGGAGGCCGCGGCGCGTCGGGCAGTTGTAGTACGGCGTCACGGCCATCAGGCCGTCCGCGCCCGACTCGGCGGCGAAGCGCGCCATCTCGACCGAGCTGCGCGTGCAGTTCGTGCCGATGCCGGCGACGAGGCTCAGGCGTCCGCGGTTCACCTCGACGGCGTGGTGGATCAGGCTGCGTTGCTCGTAGGCGTTGAGGGTCGGAACCTCGCCGGTCGTTCCCGCGACGACGATGCCGTCCGCGCCGAGCTCCGCGATGCGCTCGATCAGCTCGCCGTAGCGCTCGAGGTCGAGCCGCCCCTGATGGAAGGGCGTTGGCAGCGCGGCGTAGCAGCCTTGGATCGCGTGATGCATCGCGGCCTCGTGCAGGTCAGGGAGTGGCCCCGCGGACGAGCGCGACCATGCGGCCGACGGCAACGTCCACGCCGGTGAAGAGCGACTCCGCGACGATGGCGAAGCCGATGTTGAGCTCGACGACGCCTGGCAGCGAGGCGACGGGCAGCACGTTCTCGTAGTCGAGGCCGTGGCCGACGTTGACGCGCAGGCCGAGCTCGTGGGCCAGCGTGGTCGCCGTGGCGAGTCGTTCCAGCTCGCGCTCGCGCTCCCCGCCCACCGCAAGGGCGTAGCGGCCGGTGTGCAGCTCGACGAACTCCGCGCCGACCTCTGCGGAGGCGCGTAGCTGGTCGGGCTCGGGATCGATGAAGAGGCTGACCTCGGCGTTGCGCGCCGCGAGCTCCGGGACGAGCTTCGCGAGGCGCTCGCGCTCGCGCAGCACATCGAGTCCGCCCTCGGTGGTCACCTCCTTCCTGTTCTCGGGGACGATGCAGAAGGCGTCGGCGCGGCTCTCGAGCGCGATCTCGACGATCTCGGGCGCCAGCGAGAGCTCCAGGTTTAGGCGCGTCGCGATGCGCTCGCGGAAGCCCGTGACGTCGGCGTCCTGGATGTGGCGCCGGTCCTGGCGCAGGTGGCAGGTGATGCCCGCGGCGCCGGCCTCCTCGGCGCGCAGCGCCCACTCGACGGGGTCGGGGAAGGCCTCGCGGCGTGCCTGGCGAAGCGTGGCGACGTGATCGACGTTGACGTGGAGAACCGGCATGCGCTTCTTGTTCCTACCCCCTGGAGGGTTCGATTCTAGCTCTGCGCCAGAGGCGTCCCCAAGCGTGCTCCACCGGCTTTCTCGGCGTGTATCCTGTGCGCCCCGACGACGGTCGGCGCGCCATGATCCTCGACCGACTCCTCTGCCTCGTTGCCCTCCTCCTGGCGCCGGCCTGCGCGGCCCCGGCGCTGGCCCCGGCCCCGCAGGCCTCCGCGCTGGTCCGGAAGTCGGATCCGAACGCCCTGCGCGTCGCCGTCTGCCAGATCGAAGTGCAGCGGGACCTCGAACTGGGGCTCGCCGCGATCGAGCGAGCCCTCGAGCAGGCGAGCGCGGGCGGCGCGGTGCTGGCGGTCTTCCCGGAGGCCTGCCTCCTCGGCTGGCTGAACCCGCAGGCGCACGCGCTGGCCGCGCCGATTCCCGGCGCCACGACGGCGCGGCTCGGTGCGCTCGCGAAGCGCTACGGGATGATGATCGCGGTCGGGCTCGCGGAGCGCGACGGCGACGCCCTGCACGACTCGGCGGTCCTGATCGACAGCGACGGCAGCCTGCTCCTGCGCCATCGAAAGGGAAACGTCCTCAGCGAGCTGATGGACCCGCCGTACACCCCCGGCGACGGACGTCCTGCCGTCGTGGATACGCGGCTCGGCCGCATCGGTCTCCTGATCTGCGCCGACACCTTCGAGTCGTCACTCGTGGACGCCGTCGCAGCGCAGCAGCCGCAGCTCGTCCTCGTACCGTACGGCTGGGCGGCGCCCTCCGCGGACTGGCCGGAGCACGGGGAGAGCCTGCACGGCTGGATCGCGCACACCGCGCGCGCCGTCGATGCGCCGGTCGTCGGCGTCGATGGCGTCGGCGAGATCTCGAACGGGCCGTGGAGCGGCTTCCTGCTCGGAGGACAGAGCTTCGTGTGCGACTGGGCCGGTGCCCAGCTCGCGCGCCTGGCGGATCGCCGCCCCGAGGTGCGCGTCGTCGAGGTCGCGCTGCCGAAGCGGTCCGCGACAATCGAGGCTTCGAAGGACACGGACGGGAGCGAGGACTGAGCGCATGAGGATCATCTCGGGAGAGCTCCGCGGCCGGCGACTGGCTGCCCCGCCCGGGCTGGGTACGCGTCCGATGCTCGATCGCGTCCGTGAGGCGTGCTACTCGACGCTCGGCCCCGGCATCGACGGCGCCTTCGCGCTCGACCTGTTCGCGGGCAGCGGGAGCCTCGGCTTCGAGGCCTTGAGCCGTGGCGCGGCCTTCACGCGCTTCGTCGAGCAGGACGTGCGCGTCGCGCGGCTGCTCGTCCAGAACGCGGACGAGCTCGGCGTCGAGGAGCGCTGCGACCTCGTCCGCGGGAGCGCGATCGAACCCGCCTGCTGGCTGCCGCCGGTTGGTGAGCCCTCACGCTGGGCCGACGTGATCTTCTTCGATCCGCCGTATCCGTGGCTTCGGGACGAACGGCGAGCCTCGCTGTTCGAGGCCGCGAGCGCGCTGGCGCGCACCGTTCTGCGGCCTGGCGGCCTGCTCGTCTTCCACACGCCGAAGCGCGGCGTCGAGGAGCGCGACTTCCCCGCGGACCTCGAGCCCGATCGGCGCGTCTACGGCAGCTCGGCGCTCTGGTACCTGCGCGGTCCGGCGGAGAACTCGGTGGAGGACGCCGACGCGACGACGTCCAGCGACGCGGTCGCGGGTGACGCGAGCCAGCCGGGCTTCGCGAAGGAGGAAGAGGAGTGACGCGCGTGCGCGGACGGCTCCTGGTCGACGGCGACCTGCGCACCGGCGAGCTGGTTCTCGAGGGCGGGTGCATCGCGGACGTGCAGCTCGACGGGAGCGCGGCGGGCGGGAACGAGCTGCCGATCGTCGCGCCGGGGCTGATCGACCTGCACATCCACGGCTTTGGCCTCCGCGATCCACTCGCTGACCTCGCCGGTATGGCGCACCGGCTCGCGCGCGCGGGCACGACGGGGTTCCTGCCGACGCTCTTCCCCGCGCAGCCGGACGTCCTGGGTACGCTGTGCGCCGGACTGGACGCCACGCGCGCCGCGCTGCCGGAGACGGGCGCCAGCGCGCTCGGCGCGCACCTCGAGGGACCGTTCGTGAATCCGCAAGCCGCCGGCGCGCTGCCGATCGCGGACCTCGCCGCGCCGTCGGTGGAAGGGCTGCGCGCGATCCTCGGGAGCTCGACGGGCGGGGGCCGCGGCGTCCTGAACGTCACGCTCGCGCCCGAGCTGCCGGGGAGCGAAGCGCTCGTCGAGGAGCTCGTGCGCTCGGGCGCGCGCGTCTCGATGGGGCACAGCCGCGCCGGCGTGCAGGACGCGCGCGCCGCACTGCGCGCGGGGGCGACCGGCGTCACGCACCTGTTCAACGCGATGACGGGTGTGCGCCACCGGGACATGGGCCTCGCGGGGATCGCGCTGACCGAGGACGTCCTGTTCGCGGAGATCATCGGCGACCTGGTGCACGTCGAGCGCGAGGCGTTCGAGCTGGCGCTGCGCGCGCGGACCCGAGGGGCTCTGCCTCGTCAGCGACGCCCTGG
>CAYGST010000186.1:0-7485 GCA_964352415.1 uncultured Planctomycetaceae bacterium
CCAGCGCATGCGTGAGAGCAGCGGCAACATCGGGACGATGGGCGGATCGTGCGCGGACACGAGCGCCATCGGCTGCAACACGGTCGCGGCCCACGGCAGGCTGCGCGCCTCGGCGAGGACCGGCACCGCGAAGGCCAGCTCGGACGCCACGAAGCCGTCGACGGCGCGTCCGTCCGCCTCGGAACGTTCGAGGAGGGCGACCAGGTCCTCGTAGGCCTCGCGCACGTGCGGAAAGGTCAGGTCGCGCAGGAGATACGCTGTCCCGCGCTTCAGGTCCATCGCGCGCCGGGCCAGGTCACGGTCGGTGGGGTCGAACTCCGGGCGCAGCGGGACGAAGTCGATCCCTCGGAGCTCGACGCGCGCGCGATGGAACTCCGACGTCGCCAGCGTGGCGCGTCCGCCGCGCCGCTTCCACTCGGTCGCGAGGGCCAGCAGCGGATGAAGATCGCCCAGCGAGCCGAGCGTGACGAAGACGAGGTGCGGATTCACGAGGCGTCCTCCTTTGCTTGTTCGTCCCCCGCCTCGAGTCGCTCACGGAGCGATCCAGGTTCGAGGGGCACGTCGTAACGGTCGCGGTGCACGAGGTCGGCGAGCGCGAGGCGCTGACGCCAGCCCTTCGCGGCGAGCTCCGGCTCGTCGCGAAAGTCGGAGACGTAGCCGACGCACAGGTAGGCGAGCGGATAGACCTCGTCTGGCAAGCCGAGGATCTGTCCGAGTCGGTCCTCGTCGAGGATGCTGACCCAGCCCACGCCGACGCCTTCGACGCGCGCCGCGAGCCAGAGGTTCTGCACGGCGAGGCAGGTGCTGAAGAGGTCCATCTCGACGATCGAGCCGCGGCCGAGCACATGCTCGCCACCGCGCGTGCGGTTGCAGGTGATGCAGAGGTTCAGCGGGCTCTCGAGGATGCCCTCGAGCTTCAGACCCTCGTACAGCTCCTTGCGCTCACCGGAGTAGTTCTCGGCCGCGCGGGCGTTCTCCTCGTCGAAGCTCGCCTTGACCTCGCGGCGCACCTCGAGGCTCTCGACCAGCACGAAGTCCCACGGCTGCATGAAGCCGACCGAGGGCGCGCGGTGCGCAGCGCGCAGGAGCCGCGCGAGCACGTCGTCCGGGATCGGGTCGGGCAGGAACTCGGAGCGCACGTCACGGCGCTCGAAGATCGCGCGGTAGAGCCCGCGCCGCTCCGCCTCGCTGAAGTCGCTCTCCGCGCGACTCATGCGAGCTCGCCCTCGCCCGGCCGCAGCGCGTCCAGGCCGTCGATGCTGCGCTGGTTCATCTTCGTGCGGTAGGCCTCGACCCCGTGGCGCCCCTTCTGCTCCGCCCACAGCTCGAGCGTGTCGCGCTCCTCGGCGAACTCGAAGCGCGGGACGCCGTAGCCGCAGGCGTCGCTCACGCGCGTCACGTCGACCAGGATCAGCGTGCGGGCTCCGGGGTGCTCGGGGAAGCACGGCCGCAGCTCGGCCCACCCCTCCGACTCCGGCGTGAGCACGCGCCCCGTGCCGTACAGCCGCACGATCTTCGGCGCGCCCTCGAACGCGCAGAACACCAGCGTGACGCGCCCGTTCTCCCGCAGGTGCGCGATCGTCTCCGCTCCGCTCCCCGTCAGGTCGAGGTAGCCAACCTGCAGCGGCCCGAGGATGCGAAAGGTGTCGTGCCCCTTCGGCGAGGCGTTGATGTGACCCTCGGCGCCCGAGGGCGCGGTCGCGACGAAGAAGAGGCGCTGGGCCTCGATCCACTCCGCGAGCTCGGGGTCGATGTGTTCGTAGGTGTGTCCCATGGCGAGCTCCTGGGAACAGAGCCTACGCCAGGTCGGGGCCGGTGCATCGCTTCGGTCCCTCGTTGCTCTCGAAGAGCGCGGGGAGTCTCACGTGCGAGAGGCCGCGGCCGGGGCCCTTCGCGCCTTGTGACCCGAGGAACGAGAGCCCGGCGCCCCGCCCCCCGTGCCGTCTCGTGAACGAGTTGTCGCGCAGGGTAGACTTGGTAGCGCGACGCTGGATGAAGCCACGTCGCCGTTGACCTCCAGCAGCCCAATCGCCTCTTGAGCAGCCCCCGATCCAGCGACCCCCTGCACGGCATCACGCTCAAGGCCATCGTCCAGGACCTGGTGGACCGGCACGGATGGGAAGAGCTTGGTGAGCGAATTCAGATCCGCTGCTTCCAGCACGAACCGAGCCTCAATTCCAGCCTGAAGTTCCTGCGCAAGACTCCCTGGGCGCGCACGGAAGTCGAGCAGCTCTACGTTGCGGATCAACTCCGCATCGAACGCAATCGCAAGCGTAACCAGCGCCGAGCCTCGATGCGCGCGGACCCCACGGAGTCGGAGTCGGAGTGACGGGGAATGCGCGGCGCCTCTACTTGCGCTTCCCCACCGTGGTCTTGCCACCCTGTTCGATCTCCACGCCCGTCACGGCGCCCTCTTCGTCGCGCTGGAAGACCAGCTCCGCCTCCACGGCCCGGAAGAAGAAGCGATCCGGCGCCGACGGGTAGATTCGAAGCTCCGGTTGGAAGCTCATCTGCGCGTACATGCGCCCGTCTCTGAGCGTGACCGCGAGCGTCGACATCAGGCCCAGCTCGTAGTTGCCGACCAGCTCCTCACACGCCGCTCGATCCACCGGGATGGCCTTCTGGTAGTCGAGGTCCCGTGGTTCAGCCCCCATCATCAAGAGCAGCACGTTGTCCGCGCAGCGATCGACCCAGCCACTGGTGGTGTTCGCAAGCAGGACAATTCCCACATCGCCCTCCGGCCAGATCGCGAAGTAGGTGTGATAGCCGCCAGTCTGCCCGTTGTGCCAGCGCGTAGCGCCGCCCGATGCCACGTGCCAACCGAGCCCCATCACCACCCCGCCCGGGTCCCGGTGTCGGGTCTGCATGGAGAGCTCGAGCGCGTCCCCGAGTGGGCCTTCTTCCGGATGCAAGCAAGCCCGCGCGAAGCGCAGCATGTCCGTCGCGTTCGAACGGATGCCGCCGGCGCCGGCGAACGCGCCCAGGTTCCAGCTGGGCTTCGGATTCCGATCCACGTCGTAGCCCGGCACCAGGTGCTCGGTCATCCAGGGATCGAGGTCGATGCCCGTGTGCGTGAGGCCGAGGGGTACCGTGATTCGCTTGCGCAGGAGTTCGGAGTAGCTGGCCTCTCCTTCGGCACCCACGAGAAGGTTCCCGAGCAGACCAACGGCCAGGTTGCTGTACGCGTAGCTCTCGCCGGGCGCGCGTCGCAACTGGTAGCGCTCGAGCGCCGTGAACATCTGCTCCAGCGTGTAGTCCGCGTAGGGGTCCTCGGGATCAGCCGGGGCGAAGTTGCTCGGCATGCGCGGCAAGCCGCTGGTGTGCGTGGAGAGGTGCCAGAGCTGGATCAGATGGTCTTCGAAGCTCGGCATCTCGAAGCTGTCCTGCACGAGCTCCTTCACCGTGTCGTCGAGCTCGACGACCTCCCGGCTCACCGCGTCCGCCAACAGAATGCCCGTGACGACCTTGCTCACGGAGCCGATCTCATAGATCGAGCTGGCATCGGGAGCCTGTCCACCGCCCAGCGTGGTTTCGCCGAACGACAGCACGCGCGTCTCCTCCCCGCGCACGATGCCGATCACCATTCCAACCGTCAGCCCGTCCTCCACGAGCGGCCTCGCCATCGCCCGCGTGGCCTCGAGCACGTCTTCCAACGCCGGAGCCTCTCGGGTCGGGGTCGACTCCTGACCGTGGACAGCCGGAGCCAGCAAGAGCGCCGCCGTCACGAGCGAGAGTTGAGACGCGATTCGAAGTCGACGAGCAGTCATGGGAGGCTTGGGGTTGGGAGTCGATGAAGCGCCGAGGATACGCTCTGCGAGCCCGAGGACGATCAAGGTCAACACAGCGAGCCGGCCAGCCATGCTGTGCCGCCCGCGCTCTGCGCTCTGGGGTGCGTCGCGCCCATGTCGATGTCCCCACCGCTCCATCCGCCGACTCTGGAGCGACGGGGCGCTTCGACCGGCTTCACTTCGCCCACGTTCTCTGCTCCATGCCCCACCCCGCCCGGGGGCACTCGATCACAGGCGGCCTTGGAGGTCTCCGCTGCCCCGCGTACAGTGCTCGACGTGACCGGGGCCACTACTAGTGCGGCGTGCCTGGCCGAGTTCGAGCGCATCCTGCGTGAGTACGACGGGACGACGGGCACGGCCGCGCGCAAGCTGACGTGCCTGGGCCAGCTCGAGTCGAGGGAACTCTCCAGCTCACGACAGGTGCTGCGCCTGCACGAGGCCTTGTGCTTCCTGCGCGCCTACCCCGACGACGCGGAGGTCCTCGAGCAGGTCGAGCGCATGCTTGCCGGCTTCGCGCAGCGGCGCGACACGCGCCGCTTTCGGCGCGACCTGGCCGATACGGGCATCGTGGGGACGGACCTTCACTTCGCCTTCTTCCAGCCCCAGGCCAGCTGGCTGGCGCGGCGCTATGGGGCTGCCCTCTCGATCGACTGGAAGCAGTACGAAGCCAAGGAGCGCCTGCGCGGCTGGCTCGAGGCGTTCGTGCTGGAGACCGAGGTCCCGGCGCTCTACGACGTCCCGAACTCCGTCGAGGCCTGGGTCGACACGCTCAAGGGATCTGACGAGACCGACGCCAAGTTCCTGATCCGCAGCATCGACGCACTGCCGGCCCCCGCCAGCACGCGCCGCAGCCTGCACGACGGGCTCGACGTGCCCTACCGCATCGACGCGCGCCTTGGAGCGCCGAGCCGCAGCCTGGCGCGCCACGCGCGCTCACCGGTCGTGCTCCGGGAGCAGCCCCTGCGCGGCGCTCGCCCGGACCTGGCGCAGGCCGTGCGCGCCCGGCCGCAGAGCGTGCGCGAGTGCGCGCCGGACGAGGCGCGCGAGCTGATCGAGCTGACGCGCGATGCCATGGCGACGCGCACGCGCGACCTCGACTCGTTCTCTTACGCCAATCCGCACGACGTCCGCATGGTCGATCTCGGTGACGGCATCGAGCTGGCCTGGATGGGGATCCTGCCCGAGCAGCGCATCGTGCTCGAAGCGCTCTACGCGGGCGTGATGCTGCAGAACGGCGTGCCCACCGGCTACACGCTGGCGAGCGCCCTCTACCGATCCTCGGACGTGGCCTACAACGTCTTCGAGACCTTCCGCGGCGGCGAGGCGGCGCACGTCTACGGTCGCGTGCTGGCAGCCATCGCCACGCTGCTCGGTTCCGACACGTTCTCGATCACGCCCTACCAGCTCGGCCACAAGAACGAGGAGGGGCTGGCGAGCGGCGCGTGGTGGTTCTACCAGAAGCTCGGCTTCCGGTCCGACGACCCGGACGTGCTCGCGCTGATGCGGAGCGAGCTGGCCGCGATGCGCAGCGATCGCAAGCACCGCTCGAGCCGCGGGGTGCTGACCGCCCTCTCCGCGAAGTACCTCTTCTGGTCGCGCGGTCGCGTGCGCCAGGACGTGATCGGGCGCATTCCTCTCGAGCGCATCAGCCTGAAGGCCAGCGCGCTCGTGGCGCAGCGCTTCGGCTCCGACCGGCGCCGTGCGCGCCGGGTGCTCCCCGGAGAGGCCGCTGCGCGCTGCGGCGTGCGCGACTGGAAGCGCTGGCCCATGGCAGAGCGTACGGCCTTCGAGCGCTGGAGCCCGTTGATCCTGCTGCTCCCGGGCGTCGAGCGCTGGAGCGCCGCTGAACGTCGCGCCCTGGCGGCCGTGGCGCGCGCGAAGGGCGCGCAGCGCGAAACGGACTACCTGGCGCTCTTCGAGAAGCACACGAAGTTGAAGCGCGCGCTGCTGCGCATCGCAGACTGAAGAGCTAGCCGCGGGCGCCCGCCAGTTCCAGTCGCGGCCTGCCGCTCCTGAGCCCGGCAGCTCTCCCCGTGATGCGCCCCGCGCGGGGAACGAGCAGCCTGCCCGTCGGGGGGCTCCCCCGTCGAGCCGGGGCTATCGGTCGCCGGTGTGGCGCACGCCGCCGCCGCCGGTGCTCTGGGAGCCGCCCACGCCGGAGCTGGAGTCGCCGTGGCCCTGGCTCTTCTCGACGGACGTGATCTCGAGGTCACCGGCTTCGATGAGCTTGGCCACGGGCGGGTGCTCGGCCGCCTTGGGCTTGATCTGACCCTTGCCGCCAGGGGCGAGGTGGAGGCGTTTGCCGAGGGGCAGGGGGACGCGGATCGGCGAGCTGGTCGTGTTACGGATTTCCATGGCAGGGAGAAGGTACCCGCTCGAGCGTGGTCCGGGGCAGTTCGAACGCGACATGCGAGCCGTTCACCGCAGGGTCTACGTCAGGCGGGGTCCGAGGCAGCGCTTCGGCCCGCTGTAGCCCTCGAACAGCGCGAGATGCCCCGCGTGCGAGAGGCCGCCGTCGCGTTCGTAGTACTCGGCCACCCACGTCAGGAGGAACGCGAGCCCTGCGTCCTGCTCCTCCGCCGTCGCGTACTTGTGCCGCTCCCAAGGCCGCGCCCGGCAATTCGCGAGGCAGCGCTCGACGCCCGGATCGAGGAAGAGCAGCTCCGCGCCGGCCTCGAGCGCCGTCTCGACGAGCTCCGCGTAGCAGCCCTCCACGACCCAACCGCCTTCCCGCGCGCAGAACGCGCGCACGTCGGCGCGCGCGTTCTCGAGAGGTCTTCGCACGCCAGGCCGGTGCGGCTCGAAGGCCACCGTGTCGAGGTCGAGCACCGGCACCCCGTACTGCGCCGCGCGCTCTCGCGCGAGCGTCGTCTTGCCAGAGCCGGAGTTGCCGAGGAGAGCCTGGCGAAGCGGATGAGGCGGGATCATGGGCAGAGAGGCGCGGGGGCTTACGCACAGCGTGGCCGGCCGCAAGCGCACTGGAGACAGCGAATCCTCGGAAAAGCGAGGTCCGCGACACGTTTCGCCGACTCGTGACTACCTGGAGCCAACGCACCCCATCTTCGACCTCGAGGCTCACAATGATGCTCTTCGCCATCCTCCTCCTCTTCGCTCCTTCAACGCCCCTCGCCACCCGCTCCGTCCAAACGCTCGAGGGACCTTCGTCGACTCCGAACGCCTTCAGCACCAACGCCGGCACCGCGACTCGCTACGACCCCGCGGCTGCGACATCCGAGAACCTCGCCGGACTGCGCCTCGACGCGAGCGGTGAGCTCCTGGTCCTGCGCCACGCGGAGCGGGACGACCGGCGAAACAACCTCGCGCTCTACGGGCAGCGCCCCACCGTCCTGGTCATCGGCACGACTGCGAGCTGGCGCTCGTCGAAGACCAAGGAGTACATCAAGGCGCTCAAGGCCCTCGACAAGCGCGCCGCGAAGTGGGCCCGCATCGGGGTCGAGGTCGTCTACATCGACACCCCGGCCTGGATCCAGGACGGTGACGACCGGACGGACCTCGACCTCACCGCGCGCGCCAAGGTCAAGCACATGACTTGCGTGCGCGCAGCGGACTGGCCGCTGCACGAGACCCGTGACGAGCCCACGCGCGAACAGGTTCTGCAGACGACCTACACCCAAGATCTGGAGTTCCGCTGGGTGCTGATGGAGCAGCTCGGCGTCGTAGCGGCCTCGGGCGACGA
>CAYGST010000186.1:7495-8385 GCA_964352415.1 uncultured Planctomycetaceae bacterium
ACAAGGGGCTCACGAAGCGACTCGGCAAGCTCGACCCCGACCCGCTCGCCGTCACCTCCGCGACGAAGAAGGCGTTCGCCGCGCTCGACGCGTGGCGCCTGGGCGACGTGGAACAGCACGTCCTCGAGCTGGAGGCGAGTGACGATCCGAACGCCGCGGCGCTGCGCGCGAGGCTGGAGGCCGCGGAGGATCACTTCCGCGCCGTGTTCCACTCCCCGGAGGTCCAGCGGGGCTACCTGGTCGAGGCGGCGGCTCACCTCGAGCGGCTGGCCGAGGTCCACTACGAACAAGGCCCTGGCGCCGAGCGTGTCGGCCTGGAACTCACCGCGCTGCGCGCAACGCCGGAGTTTGCGCGTGCCACCGAGCACCACGCGCTCTTCCAGGAGCAGCTCGCGACCTACGAGCGGATGGAGCGCCGCTCCACGGAGGTCTACGAGGCCTCCCTGGACAAGTCCGAGGAATACGACGAACAGAAGTACAACCGGGCGATCCAGGTGGTCTATCCCGAACCCCTCGGGCACATGCTGGAGTTCGTCCGCACGCAGACGGACTCGCCCTACCGCAAGGCGATCGCCGCGCTCGTCAGCTACGCACGCGAGGAGCTGCAGGACGCCGGAGGCACGATGGGTGCTGGACGCTGATCCGCTGCGGCGCACGATGCAGATGGACCTCGAGACTCACTTCGCACGCTTTCGAGAGACCGGCGATCCGGCCGAGCTCGCCGCCGTGTTCGACCGCGCGGCGCCGAAGCTGCTCCTCCTCGCGATCCACCTGACCGGCGACGAGCTCGGCGCGGAGGACATCGTCCAGAGCACCTTCGTGCGCCTGATCGAGTCCGCGCCGAGCTACGACGTGAGCCGCCCCTTCCTGCCGTGGGCCTCGACGATCCT
>CAYGST010000187.1:0-4429 GCA_964352415.1 uncultured Planctomycetaceae bacterium
GTGTGGGGTCTTTGGGTGCCAAGCAGAGTCTCCGTCTGGCGGCAGAAATGCGGTGCCCGTGGAGCCACCTCGCTGGCGGCCCTGGGCTGCGGGAGCCCCCGATCCGGGGGCGAGTCGACCTGGAGTTGCCCTCTGCCGGTGGGTAGCCAGCAACCATGCGAGCACGGTGGGCGGCCTCGGAGACCATCGTCCCGGGGCAGGGGAAAGGCTCGCGGAGGCTTCCAGGAGGGCAGCTCCGCGGTGATCGGACGGACGAGCCGACCGAGGGCCCCGAGCGATCCTGGGGGCTCCCTGAGCCGCCGGATCCGCTGAGGACTGTTCTAAAGACTAGCGCCCTGAGAGGGCCAGGCAATGCCCGAGTCGGATCGAGCCCAAAAAAAGGGCATCTCGGAGCCTCTGCACCACCCCTCGTCACCTCCTAGGTCGTCTAGCTCGCAGGCTCCAGTGAAGTTCTTGAGACTCCCTGACTCCAATTCAGCTCGCGGAGCGCGGCAAGAGCTCGTGAGCTTGGGAGGTAGTCAAGGCCGATTGCATCGACTCCAGCGACATCCTCGGGGCCTGGCTGGCTGGAGTCCGAAGCCTAGCCGCTGGCACGAATCTCCAGGAGGTGCGAGTCGGAGTCCAGGCCCTGGGCAAACAGCCTGGATCACACGGGGTAGAGGGCTTCGTCCCTAGGTCCTCGTCTGAGGGGGGGGTCTCCGCGCGCCGCGGGGAACCGCGCGAGAGATGGTCGGGGCGAAAGGATTTGAACCTTCGACCTCTGCCTCCCGAAGGCAGCGCTCTACCAAGCTGAGCCACGCCCCGACGCCAGAAGGGAGGAGGACGATAGGGCCGGACCCCGTGAACGTCAAGGACCGGAGCGCAGTCCTCGAAGGAACTTCGCGAACCGCCCCCGCCGAGCGGAGGCGCCCCCGCTCGCGCTCAGCGGCCGAGGTCGACGAAGACCCCGCCGTTCTCGGTCGCCAGGACCTTCATGAACTCCTTCTGGAACTCGCCGATCGCGATCGTGTGGATGACCACCTTGCGCAACTGGTTGGCGGTCTTGACCTCGCGCAGGATGTCGTCCGGGTCGATCAGCTCACCGGTGGTCGGGCGACCATCCGAGAGGAAGAAGATCGTGTCGACCGCGACGTCGTAGGCCTTGTCGTGGGAGCCGCGCCCCGCGACCTCGAGCGCCTTCATCAGGACCGCGAAGGTATTCGTCTTGCCCGCCTCGAGGTTGGCCGAGCCGGTCAGCCCCGCGCGCGCCAGGTCCTCCTTGGAGGTCCCCCCCAGCGCCTCGAGCTTGCCGACCCAGTCCACGGCGCTCTTCTTGTTGAGCACGTTGCACTTCACCAGCCCCTTCTTCCACGACCTCACCTTGGTGGCGAAAGCGAGGATGTTGATCTCGACGTAGGGCTCGAGGCCCTCGATCGTGCGCTGCAGCTCCGTCTTGACGATGTCGATGCGCGCCATCGACGGGTAGTCGCCGTCCTCGAAGCGCTCGGTCTCGACGACGAGGTTCTCCATCGAACCCGACACGTCGATGATGAACAGCACCTGGCGGCTCGGCGTCTCGATGCCGTGGTAGGCGGTGCTGCCGGGCGGGGAGTACTTGGCTGCGTTCTCCGCGCGCTTCGCCTTGGCCTTGGCGAGCTGCTCGTCGCTCGGGATCTCGAAGCGGTGTTCGATGCCCACCCACCAGTCGCGCCACATCTCGGTGCGCATCCCGAAGTACTTGCCGGTGATCTCCTCGAGCGCGGCGGAGTAGTCTGCGAGCAGACGCCCCTGCTCGCTCTCCATGCGCGTGATGAGCGGGTCGACGGAGCGCTTGGCGCGTACCTGACCGAGCGCGATCGCCGCGCTGGAACGCACCTGCCAGACGGAGTCCGCGAGGGACGCGATCGCGAGGTCGACGACCTGCGGCTCCTTGAAGGTCGCGAGCGCCTCGATCGAGGCGCAGCGAACGGCCGGCTCCTTGTCCTCGGCGAGCTCGAGCAGGCGCGGCACCGCCGCCTTCTCGTTGCGCGCCTCGAGGGCCTGCACGGCGCGATAGCGGATCGTCCAGCTCTTGTCCTCGAGGCACTCGAGCAGCGCCTCGCTGTTGCCCTTGTAGCCGCCATCGGCGATCGCGCGCAGCAGCCCGCGGCGCTGCGGCTCGCCCTTCTCCTCGGCGAGGTGCAGGAAGACGGCGTCGATGGTCGCCTTCTCCTTGAAGCCTGCCAGCACCTGCACCGCCGCGTCGACGACCTCGGCGTCGTCGTCGCCCAGGATGGGCGTCAGGACCTTGACCACCGAGGGCGTGTCCGTGCCGTCCAGCGAGAGGATCGCTTCGACACGCGTGGCGGTGTCCTTGAACTTGCGGAAGTACTTCTTGAACTCCTTGACGATCTCGTCGTCGAAGCTCGAAGCGGAGACGGCGGTCGGCGTGGGCGCCCCCGCCGCGCCGAGGGCGCACGGGATCAGAGCGAGGGTGAGGAGCGCTAGAGCGCGGAGTGACAGACGCGACATGGCGGGTTCTGGGGTCGGTGCCGGGGAGTCCGGCCACCGTTGTACCCCACCCGCCGCGGCAGTCTACGCCTCGAGCGCCGTGGACCTTGGAACCGCCCCTCGCGGGGCTGCCCGCTCACTGCTTCGTCTTCGAGTCGACGGGGACGTCGTTCTCCGCTCCGCTCGCGTCGACCACGTGGGTCGCGGCGCGTCCGGCGAGTTCGACCTCCGCCCCGTCGAGCGTTACGCGTCCTCCGGACTCGGTCACGAGGACGACGCTGGAGCCGTCCTGCGAAAGCATCTTGCCGTAGAACACGCCTCCGGCGGTGCGCACGCGCACGTTCGGCAGTCCGGCCATGTCCTTCGAGCTGTCGCCGCCCGAGAGCAGCGTGCCGTCGGCGGCGACGATGTGCTCGATGCGATCGATCTGCCAGTCGACGAGCGCCATCTTGCCGAGCTGCGTCTCGAGCCAGAGCTTGCGCTGTCCGACGGCGTAGAGCTTGCCCTCGAAGATCTCGCCCTTGGCGAGGACCACGCGCACGCGGCCGACGCCGGGCGTCAGCAGACGGTCGGGCCCACGCAGCGCGGCGATCGGAATCGTGGCGCCGGTCCACACGCCGGCCAGCTCGGCGGCAGAGGCCTGGCGCAGGCCGCCCTTCTCCTCGACGGCGGGCTGCGCCTGCTTCGGAGCCGAGTCGGTCGTCTCGCGGGGCATGCGCCCGCTGCCGGGCTCGTCCCAGTCGATCTGAATGGTCGGGACCCCGGGGTCCGCCTCGGTCTCGACGGCGACGGGCGTCTGGCCCGGTCCACCGGGCGTCGTGGCGGTCGGGCCGCCGTTCGAGTTCGTGCCGACGGCGACGGAAGGCGTGCCGGTGGCTTCGTCACTCTTCGTGACGCGCGGCTTTCCGGTGCGGTCGTCCTTGCGCGGCTTGGTGATCCCGGGATCCGCTGCGGTCTCCGTGCCGGCCACGGGGGCGACCGGTTGAGTGTCCGCGGGCGTCGTCGCGGCGTTCCCGGGCGTGCCGGGACCGGTGTTCGTGTTGGACTGCGTGTCCTGCGCGATCTCGACCGGAGCGGGCGCACCTCCGCCGCTCGGAAGGAGGTACTTCGCACCGACCACGCCCAGCGCGACGGAGACGACGGCGATCAGGCCGCGGCCGATCCACGCGCCGGCGCCGCTCGGCTCGGGTTCGTCCGACTCCTGTGTCTCGCGCAGCGCTTCCTCGAGCGCCTCGTCGGGATCGAAGTCCTCGTCGTCGAGGTCGAACTCCATCAGCCAGCTGGCGGAGTCGTCCTCCTCGTCGACATCGCCGGGATCTCCGAGCTCACCGAACTCGGTGATGCCGGCGAAGGGATCCTCGGCGTCGGAGTCGATCCCCGGGAGCGCGGAGAGGTAGTCCTCATCCGTCGCGCCCTCGAGCGCCTCGTCGGAGTCCGCGCCGTAGAGCGGCTCCTGGTGAGCCCCGTCGGGCTCGGCTCCATCGAGGCCCAAGAGCTCCTTCCGCGTGGGAACGTCGGGGGTCTCGGGTTGGTCTCCGAAAGGAGAATCGGCTCCGAAGGGGTCGGTCGTCATGGGATGGATCGGGGTACGCTGGCTCGAACGCGCGGTGCCTCGTCCCCTGGGCCCGGGGCTCGGGAGGCCTCGCGTGTATCGGCAGAAACCCGTCCAGGGGCTTTGCCCCTCCTCGGAGAAATGGCGGATCTGGAGTTCGATATTGGAACTTCCTTCCCTGGGCTCCGCCACGGGTGGAGCTCGGCGACAACCCGGCCGCAATGGGCCTCGAATCGCCCCAAATCCGGGTCGCGAGCGGCGCCATCCGGGCTCCGCGGCGGCCCCAGAGCCGCGGCTCAGGAGCGCTTGAGCACCCGGTGACCGCCCTGGCGCAGGGTCAGCCCCTCGACGTCGAAGCGCTCGAGGATCGGGATCAGGAACTTCCGGCTCGTACCGAGCACGTCGCGC
>CAYGST010000187.1:4439-8346 GCA_964352415.1 uncultured Planctomycetaceae bacterium
CGGCCTCGGCGTGCGCCGCCGAGAGGTACAGGTCGCCGCCGAGCGGGACGATCCGGCCGCCGTCGACCAGCATCGAGAGCACCGGCGCCAGCGCCTTGGGGCTCGTGCCGAGCTCGGTCGCCAGCTCCGGGGCGCTCGGCGGCTGGAACGCCGCCGCGTCGAGCCGCGCCTCCAGGGCCTCGACGAGCGCGCGCGTCTCCGGGTCGACCTGCAGCTCGCGGCCGGGGAGCCGCAGCTTGCCTCCCGGCAGGACCTCGAGGCTGCCGCGGGTCTGGCCCTCGTCGAGCAGGAAGGTCAGCAGGGCGGCGTCGTGGCCGAGCTCGTTGCGCAGCTCACGGACCTCGACCAGCTCGCGCAGCGGGTTCGCCGCGAACCAGGACTCGACGCCGGCGAGCACGCCTTCGAGCCCATGCTCGAGCGCATCGACGTGCAACCAGCGCTGGGACTTCTCGTCGCGCACGGCGCGGCCGCGCGAGGCGAGGCTGGCGAGCAACGCCTTCGTATCCGCGCCGTCGCGCTTGACCCCGACGGCCAGCTCGGTCTCGGACTGCAGCGTCCCGCCCGCGCGTGCGAGCAGCACCTCGAGCAGCTCCTCCGGCGATCCGAGGCTCTCCTCCTGCCGACCGAGCTCGTCGAGGATGAAGTCCTTGAAGCGCTTCAGGCGGTACTTGCTCTCCTCGAGGATGCGGCCGCCGCCGAGCGTCTCGAGCGGCGAGGCGAGGCGCAGGATGAACGGGTCGCCGGGCGCGCAGACGACGGGCTCCTCCATGCGCAGCTGGATCAGCCCCGACTCGCCGGGCGCGAGCTCGGGCGCGTCGAGCAGGACGACCTCGCCGAGGGTCTCGGCGGTGCCGGTGTGCAGCCGCACCTGCATGCGGTTCTGCAGACGGCGCTCGGTCGAGGACAGCATCGTCAGCCGCGCGCCGACCATGCGGACGGCGCGGAAGTAGCCCGGCGACGCGATCACGCAGCCGCGCTGCACGGACCTGTGCGAGACGTCGGAGATGTTGATCGCTGTGGAGTGGCCAGCGCGCGCGCGCTCGGTCTTCTGTTTGTAGGCCTGCAGGCCGCGCACCTTGCCGCGCAGGCCGCCAGGCAGGATCTCGAGCGCGTCCCCCACGCCGACGCCGCCGCTGACCGGGATGCCGGTGACGACGGTGCCGAAGCCCTTGGAGCTGAACACGCGCTGGATCGGCATGCGGAAGACGCCTTCGGCCGAGCGCGGCTCGACCTCGGCCGCGGCGGCGAACAGCGCAGTGCGGAACTCGTCGATGCCCTGGCCCTGGACGGCCGCCATGCGAAACACCGGCGCACCCTCGAGGAAGGTGCCCTCCACGGCCTCGCGCACGTCCTCCTCGGCCAGCTCGACCAGCTCCTCGTCCACGAGGTCGACCTTGTTCAGCGCGACGAGGCCGCGCTTGACGCCGAGCAGGCTCATGATCGAGAGGTGCTCGCGGGTCTGCGGCATCACGCCGTCGTCCGCGGCGACGACCAGCACGACGAGGTCGATCCCGGACGCCCCCGCCACCATGTTCTTGATGAAGCGCTCGTGCCCGGGCACGTCGATGATCCCGACCAGGCGCCCGTCCGGCAGCTCCAGCGGCGCGAAGCCGAGGTCGATCGTCAGGCCGCGGGCCTTCTCCTCCTTGAGGCGATCCGGATCGACGCCGGTCAGCGCGCGCACGAGCGTCGACTTGCCGTGGTCGATGTGGCCGGCGGTTCCGATGACGATGGGCTGGATCTCCATGAGCCCCAAACCCTATCAGGAGGGCGATTCGGATACCCTCTCCGCGTGCAGCCCCTGCCCTTCAATCCGCTGCGCGGCTACCTGCGCGAGAGGTTCGGCCGCGACGTCTACCGGGTCGCCCTCGACCCGGGATCGACCTGCCCGAACCGCGACGGCGCGAAGGGCTTCGGCGGCTGCGTCTACTGCGACGTCGAGGGCTCGGGAACCGGCGAGATGCGCACAGGCAAGCAGCTGGCCGAGCAGCTCGAGGCCGGGCTCCAGCGCGTGCGCAAGCGCGACCCGAACCCCGGCGTGATCGCCTACTTCCAGTCGTACTCGAACACCTACGTCTCGCAGCAGCGGCTCGCCGAGGTGCTCGGCGTGCTCGGCGATCACCTCGGCGACCCGGTCGTCTGCGTCAGCGTCGCCACGCGCCCCGACACCCTCCCCCCCGAGGCCCTCGACCAGCTCTCCCGGCTCGCCGAACGCGTCCCGGTCTGGCTCGAGCTCGGCCTCGAGGTCGCCGACGACGCGATCCTCGAGGACATCAAGCGCTACCACACCGTCGAGGACTTCGAGGTCGCCGTCCAGCGCGCGCACCGCGCGGGCCTCGAGGTCATCGGCCACGCCATCCTCGGCCTGCCCGGCGACGGGCGCGAGGGCGCGCGCCGCACGGCCGACTGCCTCGCCGCCACCGGCATCCAGGGCGTCAAGGTCCACAACCTCATGGTCCTGCGCCGCACCGTGCTCGAGCACTGGTGGCGCGAGGGCCGCGTCGACGCGCTCGACCCGGACACCTACGTGTCCTGGCTCGCCGACTTCATCGAGCGCCTGGGGCCGGACCAGGTCGTCCATCGCATCACCGGCGACGCGCCGCTCGAAGAGCGCCTCGCGCCGCGCTGGGACGTGCACAAGAGCGAGATCCGCGACCGGCTGGTCGCGGAGCTCGCGAAGCGCGGGACGCGGCAGGGGTCACTGTGCGCGGCGCCGCGGGTCTGAGCTGAACGCGCGAGGCGCCCGCGGGGACCCTGCCCCGCGAGCGCCTCGCGTGTGTTCCGGAAGCCGGACCTACCGCAGGTACATGATCCGGTCGCAGCTCGAGCACTGGATGACCCGGTCGCCGCGGGCGAGCTGGATCGTCAGGTTGGGCGGGACCTGCATGTAGCAGGACTGGCAGACCCCGCCGTCGAGGATGGCGAGGGCCTCGCCGCCGCGGGCGACGAGCAGGCGCTCGTAGAGCTCGAGGGTCTGCGGGTCGAGCTCGGAGCTCATCCGAGCTTCGCGCTTGCCCTGCAGGTCCTCCTGCTTCGTCTTGGCGACGGAGAGCTCGCTCTCGACGTTCTGCGAGAACTGCTCGAAGACCTGGAGCTCCGCGTCCAGGCGCTCCTCGATCTTCTGGACCTCGATCTTCGCGCGCTCGATGCCCTCCATGTGGATCAGCTGCTCACGCTCGGCCTCGTCGACCTGGCGCCGAAGGTTGCGGATCTCGTAGCGGCAGGCCTCGACGACGGAGACGTCGGGGTTGTTCATGGTCTCCTTCTCGAGCTTGCGGATGCGCTGCTGCTGCACCTCCACGCCGTCCTCGAGTTCGCGCACCTTGACCTGGCTCTCCATGATCCCCTTGCGTTTGTCCTCGAGGACGACCTTCACGTTGTCGAGAGTCGCTTGACGGCGCTCGAGTTCGCCGGGCAGGCGCTCGAGTTCGCTGTTCACGCGAAAGAGGTCTTTGTCGATTTCCTGAAGTGCGCGGAGGGCTTGCACAGAGTTCCCCATGGTGCTCGTTGTAGGAGAGAAAAGCGGGCGAGCAGTCTACTGCCGCCAGATCCGAGGACAACCCCCGGAACGCGGCGCGTTGAAGAAGCGGCGCCCCGCCCTCCGGATTCGGGGGGCGGGGCGCCGCGCGGTCGTGGCTCGCGATCCTGAGGCTAGAGGATCCCGTCGGAGTCCTCGGGCAGGACGACCCCGTCGAGGAAGCTCGCCAGCTGGCGCGCCCGGACCGGGTGGCGCAGCTTGCGCACCGCCTTGGCCTCGATCTGGCGCACGCGCTCGCGGGTCACCCGGAAGATCCGGCCCACCTCCTCGAGCGTGTAGGTGTAGCCGTCACCGATGCCGTAGCGCAGCTTGACGATCTCGCGCTCGCGGAAGGTCAGGGTCTTGAGGACCTCGTCGATCCGCTCCTTG
>CAYGST010000188.1:0-1676 GCA_964352415.1 uncultured Planctomycetaceae bacterium
GATCAGCTGGCGCGATTCGCCGCGCAGCCCGCGATCGACGGCGGAGACGAGCGCGGCGACGCCGGTCACCGCGCCGACGCCCAGCGCCAAGCAGACGACCAGAAAGCCAAGCCGTCCACGCGCGCCGCGCGATTCCCGGATGAACAGTCGTAGCGCTAGAGAGAGCTGCATGCCTGGCTACGCGTGGTGGAACGGCTCTCGACCGGAAGGGGTGTCACCACGGGCTGCTAGACCTCCGCCAGCTGCTCGTCTTCGACGATGCGCCCGCCGACGAGTCGCACGCGGCGCGAAGCGCGCTCGGCCAGGGACTCGTCGTGGGTGATCAGGACGAGCGTCGTGCCGTGCTCGGCGCGCAGCTTCAAGAGCAGGTCGAGCGCGGACGCGCCGGTTTCGCGGTCGAGGTTGCCGGTCGGCTCGTCGGCGAACAAGACGGACGGTCGGTGGCCGAACGCGCGCGCGAGCGCGACGCGTTGCTGCTCACCGCCAGAGAGCTGCGAGGGGTAGTGACCTTCCCGCTCAGCGAGCCCGACCTCGCGCAGAATCAGGGTCGCGCGCTCGGACGCATCCGAAGCGCCGGAGAGCTCCAGCGGAAGCAGCACGTTCTCACGCGCGGTCAGGTTGCCCAGGAGCTGGAAGCTCTGGAAGACGAAGCCGACCTTGTCGCGGCGCCAGAGAGCGAGCTGATCCTCGTTCAGGTCCTCGAGCGCACGCCCCTCGAAGCGCACGGATCCCGACGTTGGACGGTCGAGGCCCGCGAGCAGACCGAGCAACGTCGACTTGCCGCTGCCCGACGGCCCGACGATGGCGACGAACTCGCCCTCGTCGATCGCGATGTCGATGTCCCGCAGGATGTGCAGGTCGTGGTCTCCGGAGCGCAGGGTGTGGTTGAGCCCTGCGCACTCGATCTGTGCGGGCATGCGGACGGTGCGTGTGGGGGGGAAAGTGCGCGGCGCGCGGACTATGCTCGCGACATGACGCGAAGACAAGGGAATCGGGCGCGAGGGGTCCGGAAGCAGGGCGCGCGCGGGTCCATTCGGCGTGACGGGTGGTCCTGGATACTGGTCCTAGCCCTCGCCGCGTGCGGTTCCCAGAGCTCCGAACCCGTGAACACCGTGGGTGACGGCTTCGGTGGCGAGTCGCGCGGGAGCGAGCAGAGCGAGCTCGACGCTCCGGCGATCCCCGCGGGCGCGCCGCTCGTGATCTTCCTCGGCGACTCGCTCTCCGCTGGGCTGCACCTCTCGGCCGAGCAGGCCTTCCCCGCGGCCGCGCAGCGCCTCCTCGCGCAGCGCGGCACGCCCTTTCGCCTCGTGAACGCCGGCGTGAGCGGCGACACGACCGCGGGCGGGCGCTCGCGCATCGACTGGCTGCTGCGCCAGGATCCCGCGGTCGTCGTGATCGAGCTCGGCGCGAACGACGGCCTGCGCGGTCAGCCGCCGACGAGCGTCGAGGAGAACCTGCGCGTCATCCTGCAGAGCATCGCGGACGCGGGCAGCGGCGCAGTGCTGCTCGGTATGGACGTGCCGACGAGCCTCGGTGGCGAGTACGCGACGGCCTTCAACGCGCTCTACCCGCGGCTGGCCGCGGAGTTCGACGTGCCGCTCGTCGAGCGCTTCCTCGACGGCGTCGGTGGCCGCCCCGAGATGAACCTCCCCGACGGCCTGCACCCGACCGAGGAG
>CAYGST010000188.1:1686-8345 GCA_964352415.1 uncultured Planctomycetaceae bacterium
GCGGAGGCTTCAGGAAGTGAAACAGCGCCGAGCGCTCGCGGAGAACCTCGCGGACGAGCTAGAGGCGGCGCTCGACGCCCAGGCGCGCTGAGCCCTCAGTCGCCGCCCTCCGCAAGCCAGCCGAGTGCGTTGCGCAAGAGCCGCTGGAAGGCCGGGTGGCCGTGCGCTTCCCCGTCGTGGCCGAGCGTCACGCACGCGATGCGCGCCCCGGGTCGGTCGATGGTGAACGCGACGGGGTAGCGCTCGCTTCCACCCGTGGCGACGCCGCTCGCGAGAACCGTGATCGGTGTTCCGGACGGGTCGACCTCGAAGCGGTACAGCTCGTCGCGGACCTCGAAGCGATCGGGCAGGCCCTCCAGCAGGGGATGCGGGTCCTCTGCGCGCAGCACGTCGAAGGCGCCGTAGGGTCCGTGACCGCGCGCGCCGCCGCCCACGAGGTCGCGGTTGTAGGCGGGCCAGTCGGTCCAGTTGTGCCAGGCCGCCGCGTGCAGCACGAGCAGCCCGCCGCCCGAGTCCACGAAGGCGAACAACGCGTCGCGCAGCTCGGCGCCCTCGAGCGGCTGGTTGTTCGCGAGCACGAGCACGTCGAGCGTCGCGAGCCGCGGGGCGATCTCCCAGGTGCGGTCGGTGTACTCGATCTCGCCCGAGCCGATGCCGCCCGCGTCCGCGAGGGTGGCGCGCAGCGATTCATCGAACCAGCGGTCGTAGTCGTGGCTCGTTCCACCCCCGACGATCAGGACGCGAGGCCTGGACAGCTCCCGCGCCGAGGCGTCGCCCGCGGGCTCGCTCACGCCGCGCAGCTGGGCCGTCAAGGCGAGGAAGGTCGGCGCCATCTCGTTGTCGAAGCTCTCGAGCACTAGCGTTTGCACCGCAACGTCGGGGCGTGAGGGATCGAGCGCGAAGCGCCGGACCTGCCCGACGCTGCCGGGCGCGAGCACGCCCTCGGCGTACTCCGAGCCAGGCACGTCGTGGCGCCCGATCCAGTCGGCGAACTCGTCCCCGTCGCGCAGGATGACGACCTCCTCCTGGCCGTCCGCGTAGACCCAGGTCCAGCGCACGATCGGCTGGTTCTTCCCGAGGTAGGGATGCCCCCAGGCGGCGATGCCGCCGAGGACGTGCAGTCGCTGCAGCGGGAAGCCGAGCGGCACCTCGACGCGCTGGGGCATCTTGACCTTCGAGTCCCAGTCGGGCGCCAGGCCGCCCTTGAGGACGAGCGCGTTGTTGCCGCTCGTGGTGCGCGCGGGGTCGAGCAGCTCGTAGGGGACGCCGCCCGCCTCGATGACGCCGAGGCGCACGAAGCGCATCGGCTTCGCGTCGCGGCGCAGGTCGTAGAGCGCGTTCGTGGTCGAGGTCATCACGCCCTGGAGAGACACGATGCGGTAGTCCTCGTAGCCCTGGCAGAGGAACGCGAGCAGGTCGCGCAGGCCCTCGGCGCCGAGGCTCTCGAAGCCGGTGGGCATCGGCGAGCGGCCCGTCGAGCGCAGCGAGTCGAGCTCGTCGCGCGGGACGCGCACCTCGCCGGCGCTGCCGGCGAGCGTGATCGCGTCCGGCGCGTCGGAGGTCAGGACGCCCGAGGCGAAGGTGCCGTCCACGGTCTCGGCGACGTACTCGAGGTAGGCGGCCTCGACCGAGAGGTTGGGGCGCAGGATGAAGGGCAAGAGGTGCTCGCGGCCGTGTGCCCCCATGCCGGAGAGCTCGGGTCCGACCTTGCCGCCGGGATCCTCCAGGAGGTCGATCGTGTGGCAGACCGTGCAGTTCGCGCGAAACAGCTCCGCGCCGTTCGCGACGTCGCCCTCCGCCAGCATTTCGGGCAGGTGCTGCTCGATCCAGTCGTCGATGGCGGCCGTCTCGGCGCCGAGGCGTTCGGCGAAGAGCGCCTCGGCCCGCGCGGCGATCGCGGGGGCCGGGTAATGGCGCAGGCGGAAGACGCGGTTCGGCCCGAGTTCGCCCGCCTGGACGTCGCCGGCCTCGATCGCGTCGAGGAAAGCGCGCGCGCCCTCGGGCCGCGCGATCAGGCCGTCGAAGATCGCACTACGCGGGGAATTCGAGAGCCGGGAGAACGCGGCGACCAGCGCCGCGTCGGCGGCGGGTTCCGCGAGCTCGGCCAGCCGCTCGATGACGCGCCCCTGCGTCGCCGGGTCGAAGTAGGTGTCGAGGAAACGCTCCGCGGCCGCGACCGCCGCCGCACGCGTCGCGGGCACCGCGAGCAGCGCGTCCAGCGAGGAGAGGCGTTCACCGAGCGCCGCGTCCGGGTCTTCGACGACCGACAGCGCCTGCGCCGAGAGCGCGGCCACCGCGTCCTCCAGCGCGCCGGGGTCCTCGAGGCGCGCGACGAGGGGCAGGAGCTCGCGCGCGACGAACGGGTCCATGCCATGCCACTCGAAGAGCTCGCCGAGCGCTCGCGCCGCGGCGCCGCCGGTGGCCGGGAAGCGGAAGTCGGCGGGCAGCGCGCGCTCGAAGGCGCGCAGGTGCTCGGCCATGCCGACGGCCGCCTGCAGACGCGCGACGGAGAGGACCAACAGGGCCGAGACGGTGCGGGCGGGGTCGCCCCCCGCGGCGGCCCGTTCCAGGCAGCGCCGCGCGAGCGCATCGAGGCTCGCGTCGCCGCCGGCGCGTCGGGCTTCGAAGACCGCCTGCAGGTGGGCGACGGGGTCCCCCTCGACAAGGGTCAGGTGGATCGAGCGCGTGACATCGTCCGGATGCGAGGGCCAGGCCGCGGTGAGCTCCGCGGGTGTCGTTACCGGCCCAGGAGGACCCGCGCTAGCGGCGCGGACGAGGGTCTCGAGCGTCGCCGTGCGTACGCGGGGGTCGGAGTCGTTCAGCGTGATCGCGGAGAGCAGCCCGCACAGCTGGGGCAGCTCGTCCGGGGGCAGCAAGGCAACCGCGGCCGCGGCGGCGCGACGCACCGAAGGCGAACCGAAACGCAGGGCCGTGGCCAGCTCGCCTGGAAAGCCGTCCGGGCCGCCGCCACGCAGGCCGCGGGCCTGCGCGCTTCGCAGGAGGGTGCGCGCGTGGCGGGCGTCGGTCCCGGAGTCGACCACGAACGCGCGCTCGTCGCCTGCTTCGAGCCAGCGCCGGTCGCGCCGCAGCGCGACCTGGAAGTCCTCCTCAGGTCCAGCGGCCTTCGCCTCGCGGTGCTGCACGCGCCAGATGCGTCCGTGGTGCCGGTCGCGGTCCGGGCGCACCGCCGCGTTGGTCGGGCCGTGCTCCGGACCGCGCGTGTCGTTGTGCACCGCCGCCTGGTTGTAGAAGTCGAGCACGTACAGCGCGCCGTCCGGGCCGGTGCGCGTGTCGACGGGGCGGAACCACGGGTCGGTCGAGGCGAGGAACTCGGTCTCGCGGGGGCGCGAGGCGCGGAAGCTGTTGGCGTCGCGCTCGAGCACGTCGCGGTGGACGAGGTTCACGGTCGGCTCGCAGACGAAGTGGTTGCCGGCGTACTCGTCGGGCCACGCTCCAGCCGAGTAGATCGTGCTGCCGGCCGCGGCCGTGAAGCCTCCGACGTAGTCGATCTGCACGTAGGGCGCGCGCGTCGCCTCGCTGATCCGTCGCGCGTCCTTGTGGTCGGTGACGTCGCGCCACGAGCGCGCGTTCCCGAGCCGCGTCCTTCCGAGGGCCTCCTCGCTCGCGAGCACGTGCCGCAGGTGCGAGCCGTTGGCCATCGTGAAGAACAGCTCGCCGCCGGGCGTGAAGTCGAGGCCCCAGGTGTTCGACCCGTAGGCGCTGACCGTCTCGATCGCCGAGCCGTCGGCGCGGAAGCGGAACAGGCCGTTGGGGACGTGGCCGTAGCTCACCGGTTCGCGCGCGTCCTCGCGGTCGCGGTAGGGCGAGCGGATGTCCCTCGACGCGCCGCCGGAGTAGCCCTGGGTCGCGTAGACCCAGCCATCCGGACCCCAGCGCAGGTTGCTCATCACGGCGTGCGTGTCGCCGAAGCCGAAGCCGGTGTAGAGCACCTCGCGCACGTCGCACACGCCGTCGCCGTCGGTGTCGCGCAGCCAGAGGATGTCCGGCGCCGCGGTGGCGATCACGCCGTCCAGGTGGAACACGAAGCTCGTGACGAGGTCGAGGCCGTCCGCGAAGACCGTGGAGCCGTCCATGCGACCGTCGCCGTCGGCGTCGGTCAGGATCACGATCTCGTCGTGGGCCGCGACGCCGGAGGACTCCTGCTTGAACGGGTAGCCGGGCGTGATCGCGACCCACAGGCGGCCGCTCGCGTCCCAGTTGCAGCTGATCGGGTTGACGACCAGCGGCTCCGCGGCGACGAGCGAGAGCTCGAAGTCCTCGTGCAGGACGTGCGCCTCGTGCGCCACCTCGGGCGCGAGCGGTCCGCCGGGCGGGTAGCGCAGCTGCGCGAGCTCCGACTCGGTGGTGAAGCTGTCGACGTCGCGGCGCCCGGCCCAGGCGATGCCGCGCAGGAGCAGCGTGCGGAACGCGGGGTGCGAGAACGTCGCGTGCTCGTGGCCCTGCAGCGTGACGAAGGCGCGGTGGGTGCCCTCGTCGACGACCCACAGCTGCGGCGAGATGGTGAACACGTCGTGGAAGGAGCTCGCGAGCACGCGCGCCTTCGGCGAGAGGTTCATCTCGTAGTAGATCTCATCGTCGAGGTCGAAGTGCGGGATGCCGCGGGTGATCGGGTGCGGCGCTTCGTCGAAGTAGAGGCCGACCTCGCCCTCGAGCCACTTCGCGACGCCATGCTCCCAGGCTCCGCCGGCCTTCTCCATGAAGTAGGCGGGCTCCTCACCGCAGACCGCGTCGTGGACGACGACGAGCCCGCCGCCGCGCGCGAGGAAGGCATCGAAGCGCGCGCGCTCCGCGCCCCGGATCGTCCCCGCCTCGGCGGCGTACATCACCAGCACGTCGGCGCGCGCGAGCTCGTCGTCCGTCGGGAAGCGCAGCGCGCCCTCGACCTGCGCGCCGCGCTCGGTCAGGAGCTCGCTCCAGTCCGAGAGGAAGAGCGGGTGATCGTGCTGGCCGGGGCCGTGGGTCTTCTCGCCGGCGCGCAGGAAGATCCGCAGGGGCTCCGCGTTCCCCTCGGTCTGCTGGGCTCCCGTGCGAGCCGTGACCGGCAAGGCGAACGCGAACAGGGCGAGGAGGAGCAGCTTCGCGCGGTGGACCTGGATCATGGCCCAATCCTAGCGAGCAAAGGCGAGGATGGGATCGAGCAGGTGGTTCGCTAGTCTGCTTCGATGCGCACCCTGCTGTTCGTTCAAGAAGACGCCGACCTCGCCAACGCCCTGCGCTGGAGTCTGCACGTGACCGGCGTGCACCCCAGCGAATTGCGAATCGTCCTGTCGCCTCCGAAGGTGTCGCAGGAGGGTCTGCAGTCCGTCGCGCTCGACGTTCCCGAAGACGCAGCGGACACGTCACCGCTGCGGGTCGTTTGCACGGCGCTGGATGGACGCTTCGGCGCCGCGGGCTGGTGTCCCGCCAAGCCGTCCGACGGCGAGGCTGCGGAGGAAGGTGCCGAAGCCAGTCCCGGGGTGGAGGCGACGATCCCCGTCGCGGTGACGGTGCAGCGGATCCAGCGCAAGGCCGACGTCACGGACTGGCTACGACCGCCGGCGACGAAGGCAGAGGAGCGCGTGGTGCTGGTGCTGCCCCGGGACGCCAAGTCCGACGGGGACGCGGGCGATCGCTGGCGCGCGGTGTTCACCGCGATCAGCGCCGAGGTGCTGCTCGTGCTGCCCGGCACGAACCCCGCGCTGCTGGCAGCGACGGAGACGGCGAGCCTGCTGCTCCCGATCGGAAACGGTCCGCACGCCAAGGCGTCGATGCAGCTGGCGCTGGAGATGGGCGACGCGGGCAGCGGAGAGGTTACGGCTCTACACGTCGCACGACCCCTCGGCGCGGACTCCATTCTGGTGGGGCGCAGGACCATCGAACGTCGGCTCAAGCTCGGCCTCGGCGAGCGGGCCGGTGAGGCGCTGCGCATGGTCGTCGTGGACGAGTCACGCCACACGGGGATCCTCGCCGCCCAGGAGGAGCTTGGCTCGGTCTGGATCGTGATGGGTGCTACCCAGCGTGGGGCCCTCGGCGAGCGCCTGCGCGGCGCGGCGGCGCTCAAGGTGGCCAAGGCCGGTCCGGGCTCTGGACTCGTCGTCTGTCGCGCGGCCCTGCCGATCACCGGGCGCACGCGTCAGTGGCTCGTCGGGCTCTTCGAGCGTCGCGTCCCGCAGCTCGAGCGCGAGGATCGTGTCGCGCTCGTCGAGCGCGTGGCCTCGAACTCGGCCTGGGACTTCGACTTCGTCACCCTGACCAGCCTCTCTACGCTGATCGCCGCCATGGGGCTCGTCGTGGACTCCGGGGCGGTGATCATCGGCGCCATGCTGGTGGCGCCGTTGATGACGCCGATCATGGGCATCGGCATGGCGCTCGTGCAGGGTAATCCCGCGCTCGTTCGTCTCGGTCTGCGCAGCGTGCTGCTCGGCTTCCTGACGGCCTTCTTCCTGAGCATGGGGGTGGGCTTCGCGCAGCCGGATCTGTTCGAGGCGTCGAGCGAGATGACCGCGCGCAACTGGCCGGGCCTGATCGACCTGCTGGTCGCGTTCGCCGCGGGCCTGGCGGGGGCCTACAGCTCGAGCCGACCGACGCTGTTCGCTGCGCTGCCGGGCGTCGCGATGGGCGGCACGAGCGCCGCCGCGATCGCGACGGCGGGGCTGGCG
>CAYGST010000189.1:0-8335 GCA_964352415.1 uncultured Planctomycetaceae bacterium
GGGTGGTGCGGCATGTCGGCGCTGCTGCCGCTGTTCGTCTGGCTGCCGGACGCCTTGGCCGGCCCGACGCCGGTCTGCGCGCTGATCCTCGCCGCGACGATGGTCACATCGGGGGTCTACCTCGTGGTGCGCCTCAACCCGCTCTTCGCGGCCTCGCCGGGTGTCCTGTTCTTCGTCGGCGTCGTCGCCGCTGCGACCGCGTTCATCGCAGGCACCTCCGCGCTCGCGCAGCGCGACCTCAAGGGCGTGCTGGCGTACTCGACGGTCAGCCAGCTCGGCTACATGTTCCTCGGGCTCGCGGCCGGTGCCTGGTCCTCCGCGATCTTCCACCTGGTGACCCACGCCTTCTTCAAGGCGCTGCTGTTCCTCGGAGCGGGCTCGGTGATCCACGGCATGCACGACGAGAAGGACATGCACAAGATGGGCGGCCTCCGGCGCCACATGCCTCGGACGTACGTGACGTTCCTGGCGGGCGCCGCCGCGCTCTCCGGTCTGCCGCTGCTCTCCGGCTTCTTCTCGAAGGACGAGATCCTCGCGATGAACTTCGCGAACGGCGGGCTGTACTACGGCCTGTGGGCCGTCGGCGTCCTCACCGCGGCGATCACGGCCTTCTACAGCTGGCGCATGGTCGGCCTCGTGTTCTTCGGCGAGGAGCGCTTCGACGCCGCCAAGGTCCACCCGCACGAGTCGCCCGGTTCGATGACCGGCCCGCTGTTCGTGCTGGCCTTCCTGTCGATCGCGGGCGGCCTGATCGGGCTGCCCCCGGTGTTCCACCTCCCCCACGTGCTGCACAGCTGGCTCGAGCCCGTCACGGCGCCGGGGACCGCGATCCTGCACGGGGACCACGCGCCGCACCTGTCGCACGCCGCTGAGTGGGTCCTCCTGGGCCTCGGCTCGGTGATCGCGCTCGTGTTCGCGCACAAGGGCTTCTACGCCTACAAGAACGGCAAGGAGCAGGACGCGGCGTTCGCGGCCAAGCAGCCGGCGGTCTACGCCCAGCTCGAGAACGCCTGGTCGATCGACCGGACCTACACGTTCTGGATCGTGCAGCCGATCAAGCTCGGCGCCTTCGTCATCGCCGTGGTCGTCGACCAGTTCGCGATCGACGGCGTCGTCAACGGAGCCGCTCGCGTCGCGCGCTCCAGCGCCTTGCAGCTGCGCAAGCTGACCGACGGCGGCGTGGCCAACTACGGACTGTGGATGGGCGCCGGTGCGGCTGTCCTCGCCGTGATCTGGATCGCCGGGGGGGCTGCCTGATGCTCGCCGCCCTGACGTTCCTGCCGGTCCTCGGCGCCCTCCTGATCGCCTTCACCCCCCGCGGTGCCGTGGCGCTCCAGCGCCTGCTGGCGCTCTTCTTCACTCTCGTCGTCGCGGGGCTGGGCATCACGCTCTACCTCGGCTTCGACGGCAGCGTCGCCGGCGCTCAGCAAGTGTTCGACCGCGCGTGGTTCACCCTGCCGACGGGCGCGGGCGACATCCCCGTGCACCTGAAGCTGGGCGTCGACGGGGTCTCGATCCTGCTGGTCGCGCTGACCGCGGTCCTGATGCCGATCGTCGTCGTCTCGACGAAGGTCCACATCGACAAGCGCGTCAAGGAGTTCATGATCTGGCTCCTCCTGATGGAGGCGGGCATGCTCGGCGTGTTCCTGTCGCTGGACCTGATTCTCTTCTACTTCTTCTGGGAGCTGTCGCTCATCCCGCTGTACTTCATCCTCGGGATCTGGGGCGGCGAACGGCGGCTCTACGCGACGACGAAGTTCTTCCTCTACACCGTCGCGGGCAGCCTGCTGATGATGCTCGGCGTCATCTGGCTGACGTGGAGCGCGCAGACCGCGGACATCCCCACGCTGATCGAGGTCGCAGGTACGCTACCGGCCGCCCAGCAGGTCTGGATGTTCGGAGCGTTCGCGCTCGGCTTCGCGATCAAGGTCCCGATGCTGCCGTTCCACACCTGGCTGGCGGACGCGCACACCGAAGCGCCGACCTCCGGCTCCGTGCTGCTGGCCGGCGTGCTGCTGAAGATGGGCACCTACGGCCTCTTGCGCTTCGGCATCCAGATGTTCCCGGGCGTCGCGCTCGAGCACTCCGGGCTCTTCATGGGCCTCGGCGCCATCGGCATCGTCTACGGCGCCTTCCTCGCGATGGCCCAGACGGACATCAAGCGCCTCGTCGCGTGCTCCTCGGTCAGCCACCTCGGCTTCGTCGTGATGGGGCTCTTCGCCATGACCAGCGAGGGACTGCGCGGCAGCGTCCTGCAGATGGTCAACCACGGCCTCTCGACCGGGCTCTTGTTCCTGCTCGTCGGCATGATCTACGAGCGGCGCCACACCCGCGACTTCGATCAGTACGGCGGCATCGCCTCCGTCATGCCCGTGTTCGCGCTGTTCTTCGTCTTCTCGATGCTCTCGAGCGTCGGGCTGCCGAGCCTGAACGGCTTCGTCGGTGAGTACCTGATCCTGCTCGGCACCTTCCAGGCGTCGCCGCTGTGGGCCTGCGTCGGCGTGACCGGAGTCATCTTCGGCGCGGTCTACCTGCTCATGGCGACGCGCAAGCTGCTCTTCGGCCCCGTGACCGTCGACGCCAACCGCGGTCTGAAGGACCTCGATGCGCGCGAGATCGGACTGATGATCCCGCTCGTGCTGCTGTGCGTCTGGATCGGCCTGAAGCCCGGCAGCTTCATCGAGAAGACCAGCGGTTCGCTCGACCACCTGGTGGAGCGCATCGACGCGCTGCGCCCGGTCGAGGCCGGCGCCGCGCCCCTCACTCCCGGTGAGCCGCTCGCCCTACCCGCCGCCGAGGTCGGCGAGATCCGATGATGGCCCTCCTCCCCACCGCCCTGCAGGACATGCAGGCCCTCGGCAGCGCGGACTGGATCGGCGGCGCGCCGCTGCTCTGCATCACGATCGGCATCCTCCTCGGCCTCCTGGCCGAGATCGTGCCCGCCTTCCAACCGGCGCGCGGCGCCGCCTTCGCGGTGAGCCTGCTCGCCGCGCTCGTCTTCGAGCTGCGCCTCATCGCCGAGCCCGTCGGCGTCGTCTTTCAGGGCACCTTCGCCGCCGATCGTACGAGCGCGATGTGGGGCGTTCTGTTCGTGTTCTCCGGCCTGCTGGCCTGGCTCTATGGCCAGCGCTACTACAAGACGGAGAAGCCCTTCGTCGCCGAGCACGACCTGCTGATGCTCTGCTCGGTGCTCGGGATGATGGTGATGGCCGGCGCCGAGGACCTGCTGACGTTCTTCGTCGGTCTCGAGCTCCTCTCCGTGCCGCTCTACGCCCTCGCGAGCTTCCAGCGCATCAAGAACCGCTCGGTGGAGGCCGGCCTGCGCTACTTCCTGCTCGGTGCGTTCGCGGCGGGCCTGTTCCTCTACGGCGCCTCGCTGATCTACACCGAGACGGGCACGATCACGCTCGAAGGCCTGCGCGAAGTCGGCGTGAACACCAAGCTCGGCGTGCTCGGCGTGGCGCTGGTCGCCTCCGCCCTGTTCTTCAAGGTCAGCGTCTTCCCCTTCCACTTCTGGGTCCCGGACGTCTACCAGGGCGCGCCGACCCCCGTCACGACCTTCATGGCGACGGGCACGAAGGCCGCGGGCTTCGCGTTCCTCCTGAAGATCGCCTTCCTGCTCCCGGAGAGCGCCGCGATCACCCTCGCGGTGATCTCACTCGTGACGATGGCGATCGGCAACCTCGGTGCGCTCGTGCAGACCGACCTGAAGCGCCTGCTCGGGTACTCGTCGGTGGCGCACGCCGGCACGCTGCTGCTCGTCGTCACCGCCGCGCTCGTCGGTGACCCCGATCCCGAGGGGCCCCTGCGCGCCGCGCTCTACTACATGGCCGCCTACGTCTTCACCGCCGCGGGCGCCTTCGGCCTCGTCGCCGTGCTCGAAGGCGATGGTGAGCACTTCACCAAGCTCGCGTCCCTGCGCGGTCTCGGCCAGCGCCGCCCGATCCTCGCGAGCGCGCTCTCGGTCTTCATGCTCTCGCTCGGCGGCTTCCCGGCGACCGGCGGCTTCTTCGGGAAGTACTACGTGTTCTCGAGCACGCTGCGCGCCGACCTGCTCTTCGTCTCGGTGATCGGAGTGCTGCTCTCGGTCGTCGCGCTCGGCTACTACCTCAACGTCGTGCTGACGATGTGGATGAAGCCGGAGCCCGAAGGTCAAGCGCCGCCCGTCGCCTACCGCCCGAGCGCGAGCTTCGCGACCGGCGTGTGCCTGTTCCTGGTCTTCGCGCTCGGCCTCGCCCCCGGCTGGTTCCTGGAGCGCTTCTTCTAGCGGACAGCGCGCGGGCCTCGCCCGGAACGAACCCAGGCGACGGAGCGCTCACGCGCTCCGTCGCCTGGTCGATTCTCCCCCGGGCGTGGCCCGCGGAGTGAGTTCAGTCCGCGTCGAACTCGACGGCCCAGCCGCGGTGGTCGCCCTTGATCCGCTCGCAGCGGACGAGGCTGCCCGACAGGGTGCGGACCTTCCCGTCCTCCTCCACCTCGACGGTCACCCGCAGGTCGCCGTCCGTGAAGAAGAGGATGCCGCTGGCCGACAGGTTGTTCGCCGTTCCACGCAGCTGCGTGGTGTCGATGCGCACCTCCACGGCCGAGTCGATCGCCCGTCGTTGGGCGCGGCGGCGGTCCGAGGTGCTGGTCTGGAAGGCTTCGTGGTCGCTCATGGGTTCCGGTCCTCCGTGGACGGGGGTGCTCCCTGGGGATCGACCCCCCGACCGCGCCGGCTTGACGCCCAATCCGCGGGAGCCCCGGGCTCTCCCTGATCTGGGCTTGCCCCGAATTGGAGACCTCCAGCGTAGGATAGGACTCAGAGAGGGTCCCCGGCCCGAGGGCGGACCCTCTCCGGCCGCCGCTGCCCCGCTTCGATTGCCCCCATGACTTCCCAGAGCCAAGAACGAGCCCGCCACGAAGAGGTCAAGCGGCTGCTGTTCGAGGCGCTCGACCTGCCGCTCGAGCGCCGCGCCAAGCTGCTCACGAAGCGCTGCGCCGGCGACCCCGCGCTGCGCGCCGAAGTGGACTCGCTGCTGGAGAGCTATGGCGAGCTGGACGGCTTCCTCGAGAAGCCCCTGGAGCTCAAGGAGGGCGACGCGCCCCCCTCGGAGTGCCCTGCGTCGATCGGGCGCTACCGCATCCTGCGGATCCTCGGCTACGGAAGCATGGGCCTCGTCTACCTCGCCGAGCAGCCGAACCCGAAGCGCCGCGTCGCGTTGAAGCTGCTACGGCAGGCGGAGGCCACCGAGCCGGCCCGGCGACGCTTCGAACGTGAGGCACAGGTGCTCGGGCGCTTTTCGCACCCGGGCATCGCGAGCATCTTGGAAGCCGGCGTCGCCGAGACCGAGGTCGGCCCGCGCCCTTACTTCACGATGGAGTTCGTCGAGGGGGGCACCATCACGGAGTACGCCGAGCAGCACAGCCTCGACGCGAGCGAGCGCGTTCGACTCGCGCTGCAGATGATCGAAGCCGTCGAGCACGCTCACACCCAAGGCGTGCTCCACCGCGACGTGAAGCCAGCCAACGTGCTGGTCGACGCGAGCGGTCAGGTGAAGGTGCTCGACTTCGGCATCGCGCAGCTGACGCGCGAGGACGAGCTGCAGACCATGCTGACCGGAACGGGCCAGCTCGTCGGAACGGTCGCGTACATGAGCCCGGAGCAGGCGCGAGGGGCGACGCTCGACGAACGCACCGACCAGTTCTCCCTCGGAGTCATCCTGTACGAGCTTCTCTCGGGCGAGCTCCCCTACGACACCCGCGGCCGACTGGTGCACGACGCGCTGCGCAGCCTCGCCGAGAGTGACTGGCGACCGCTCTCCCAGCGCGACCCCGCGCTGCGCGGTGACCTCGAGACGGTCCTCGCCACGGCGCTCGCCAGCGAGCCGGTGCGCCGCTACCCCAGCCTCGCCGCACTTCGCGCCGACCTGCAGGCCTGGCTCGACGGACGACCGATCGCGGCGCGCCCGCCCTCGACGGTGTACCAGCTGCAACGCTTCGTCGGACGTCACCGCGTGCTCTCCGCTGCGGTCATGGTCGCCCTCCTCGCCCTCGGGATCGGCTCCGGCGTCGCGATCACCGCGCTGTCGCAGGCCACACAGGAGTCGCAAACAGCGCTCTTGTTCGAGGACCGCGAGATCCTCGACGACCTCCTGCGCCAGGTCGACCAGCTCTGGCCGACCTCGAGCGCGGTCGAGCCCGCGCTGGTCGGTTGGCTCGCGCGCGCGGAGGGCCTCCTCTCCCGCGTCGACCTCCACGCCGCGCACCTGCGTGACCTGGAGGAGGAGGCGTCCAGGGGCCGCGCGCTCCCGTGGCGGCTGCGCGTCGCGCGTCAGCTACAGGACTCGCTCGAGGAGCTGGCGGCTCCGGAGAGCGAGGTCGACGAGATGCGCGAACGACTCGTTCAGCTCCGCGACTCACGCGAGATCACGCTGGTCAGCGCCGAAGCGGCGTGGCGCGCCGCGGCCGAGCGCGTGGCCGCCGACTCGCGCTTCGGTGGGCTGCGCCTCGTGCCTCAGGAGGGCCTCGTCCCCCTGGGCCCCGACCCTCGGTCCGGCCTCGAGGAGTTCGCCGTGTTCGTCACCGGCTACCTCCCGCTGCGCTCGTACCCGAGCGGGCCTATCCACGTCAACGAGAACTCGGCGATCATCCTGGTGCTCGTCCCCGGGGGGAGCACGTGGCTCGGTGCCCAGCGCTACTCCGCCGGGCTGCCGAACCTCGACCCGCAGGCCACCGTCGACGGATACCCTCAGCACAACGAGGGCCCGCCGATCCGAGTGGAGCTCGATCCCTTCTTGATCGGCAAGCACGAGCTGAGCCAAGCGCAATGGCAGTGCTGCTTCGAGTTCAACCCGAGCGACTACGAGATCGGCGCGACGCTCCACGACGTCGAGATCACCGGGCACCACCCGCTCGAGTCCGTGTCGTGGAGCGAGGCGATGCGCTACCTGCCCCGCGTCGGCCTCGATCTACCGACGGAGGCCCAGTGGGAGTTCGCGGCGCGCGCCGGCTCCACCGCGTCCTTCGGAGTCGGGTCTAGCTGGGCGAACCTGCTCCCCTACGCCCACGTCCGGCGCTCCACGACGGAGCGGATCGCGGGGCTCCCAGAGGGCTCGCTCGGCGCCGACCAAGGCAGGATCACCCTCCCGATCGGCAGCCTCGCACCGAACGCCTTCGGGCTGCACGACACGCTCGGCAACGTCTGGGAGCTCTGCAAGGACATCTACAAGGTCGACTACCACCGCCGCTACCACCGCCCCGGCGACGGCCTCGTGATCGCGAAGATCGACGGCGACTACTCGCGTCGCGGGGATTCGTGCGGAGCCCCCGCCATGTCGATGCGCATTGCATCGCGCCAGACGCGGCTCGTGAATTCAGGGGATGCGATGACCGGCGTTCGGGTCGCGCGCGCACTTCGCTTGGAGACCCATGACTGAAGTCCTCCCCGCCCCCGAGGAGCTTCAACCGCTCGACGAACTCACCGAGGCGCTCTACGAGTCCCTCAAGGGGATCGCTCGCCGGACCCTCGGGCGACAGTCCTCGATGATCAACGGCACCGACCTGGTGCACGAGGCGTACCTGGAGCTCGCGCGCGACGAGAAGTACCGGTCCATGCACCGGACGCACTTCATGGCCTTGTGCGCGACGTTCGTCCGCCGCCTGCTGGTCCGTGAGGCCGTCGAACTCCGGCGCCAGAAGTTCGATCCCTGCCTGATCACCGCCGTCGATCTAGGGATGGAGTCGCTCGAGACGAGCTTCGAGCTGCTCGAGCTCGACCGCATCCTGAAGCGACTCGCGGAGATCGACGAGCGCCAGGCGAAGATCGTCGAGCTGCGCTTCTTCGGCGGGATGACCGGTGAGGAGGTCGCGACGCTCCTCGCGATCTCGCGCCGCACCGTCACCAAGGAGTGGGGCATGGCCCGCGCCTGGCTGAAGCGCGAGCTCGAACGCGAGGCCGAATAGGCCTCGCTCTCGACTACCCGAGCGCGGTCCGCAGAGCCTCGGGCAGCTCCGTCAGCGGCACGCTGCGAGACTCCCCGGTCGAGAGCAGCTTGAGCTGCGCCTCGCCGCGCTCCCACTCGTCGTCCCCGACGATGACGGCGGCCCGGAAACCCCGGCGATCCGCGTACTTCAGCTGCGCCCCGAGCTTCTTGGCCTCGGGGTAGAGCTCGACCGCCAGCCCCGCGGCGCGCAGCGCAGCGCAGAGGCCGACGTACTCGTCGAGGCGCTCCGCGGAGAAGAGGGGCACGAACACGTCCGCCGTCGAGCTCTTCGGCTCGATGCGCCCGAGCTCCTCCAGCGCGGCGAGCAGCCGATCGACGCCGAGTGAGGCCCCGACGCCGGGGAGGTGCTGTTT
>CAYGST010000190.1:0-8324 GCA_964352415.1 uncultured Planctomycetaceae bacterium
CACGCTTCACTGCATCAGGTCGTCCACCCTGGCGCAGAGGTCGTCGAGCGCCTCGGACGGTGTTTCAAACCAGTCGGCGATGACCTCCCTCGGGGAAGGCGAAATCTCCCGTCCAGCTCGGACGAATCGCTCGAGTGAGCGGAACTGTCCCTCCCGGGCCATTCCACCCCAGTTTCCGTCCACTGAGTCACGTGAAACCACGACGGTCCAGCCTCTATAGGCGGCGATGTGGTTGTCAACAAAGGGACCCAGCTCGCCGCCAACCTTGTGAAGCTCTCTGTCTTTCCACTCACGGACTGGTGGCGTGTACGGCGACCGAGCAATTTGGCGCAACTCTCCTGCCGAGGCGCCATCAACTACAGTGAACATCATCCGTTCAAGGAGGAAACCATCCGGTGCGTCCACGGAGTACAGACCGGAAATGCGATCAGCGCGGTGCACCGCGACTCCATGCTCAAGGAACCGGTCCGGGTCGATTGGCCGTGACGCGAATGGGTTCAGCATCAAGTGCATTCCGTCAAGGAGCGACTCGGAGTATTGGCTTTTCGGTTGGAGCTCGACCCTCGGCTTGGTCCCGGTGATGTCGAGGCGCTTTGACATGAAGAATGCAGTGAAGTTCTTGTGGCTTAGCGCCCGCGCCTTGCCCCAGGTCGCAAGGGATGAGAATGCGACCGCGCTGACTTCGTGAGCTCGATCGTCGGCAAAGTATCCAAGTGGAATTCTCGCACCGTTAGCCTTCTGGACGTCATCGTGCCAAGTCCCGCCGAAGATGGCCTCAACCTCGCCGCTGCTGCCTAGGGATACGACGGGCTCGCCCAGCCCATAAAGCACTCGATTGATCGCTCGGTGTCCTTGAATCCAGAAGAGCGGCTGCTCAAAGGGCGCAATGCAGAGTATGAAGGGCCTTTTATGCACCGATCCGAGCTTCGAATACTCCCTGCGGTATTTGTTGAGCTTTGCTGAAAAGGAATTTGTCAGCCTGATGGTGCTCAACTCAATTATGTGATCTTTGTCAATCGAGGCGGGGTTGGTGTATTCGCCTTCGGCCTCGCCCAGGGTGCCGTGCGGTGCTTCCGCGATCACCGCTTCCGCCGCCACCGATATGTCTTGATCCTTGATGATGAAGTCGGGCCTCTTTGGTAGGTCAACTTGGAAGCCTAGCTCCTTCAGGGCCGCAAAGAGATACAGCTCCCAGAAGCTGGAATTAAAGGTCGTCTGAAACTCGCGTACAAACTTCCCATCTCGGTCAGCGAATCCCGCCGCCCACGTATCTAGCACCTCCCGCCCCTCTCCGGCGCTTGCCTTGATTCGGCGAAAGTTCGGGTGTTGCATCGATGTGTCAACCACATCAGTCCAAAGATCCAGCTGGCTTTCCATTTGCTTCGGTGCGCGTTGCCTTGCCGTGCCCTAAGGGCGCCTGCCGTCTCGCCTCGGCGCGAGAAGTTCACATCCCCTCAGCCCCAGACTGGTCTCCGCACGCCAGAAACCAGCCAGTCGGGCGCAGGATTGGCCGATGGAGTGACATTGAGAGTAACCGAACCTGCTTCACTGTCGACTCACTTGCCGGGCTCGAGTCCGGGTAGAATCCCCCCCTATCCCCCGCACGAGAACGCCTATAGCGTCGCATTCGTACGGCACTTGGGCCCCTGGTGTCGGCGACGGATGCAGAGCGAGGCGGCCCGCGCAGCCACGCAAGCCTGCATCCCTCCGAGGTCTAGCGCCCCGCTGCGCCTGGCCCTGGGCCTCGTGGCGCAAGGTCGGTCTTCAGCTAGCAGCAGCCCGGCGGATTTGGCCTGCCGCACAAAGGAGGCATGAAACAGGAACTGGCTCGTCCCCGTGGCGGAGGCCTCTCCTGCTTCGATGTCTACGCCTGCTGCTGAGCCCGCGCGCGTAGGCCGCGCCTAGCTCATCCCGAGCTGCTCCCGCAGCCCTGTCACGATCCGCAGCCTTGCTTCCCGGTCTGCCGGACCCCGGTCCTTCAGCGCGAACTGCATGACCTCGGGGGATGCGTTGTCCCTGTGCAGAATCCGCACCCCCCACTGCGGTCGCACACGCAGCGCGAACTCCGGCACGGTCTATCACCGATTGCACCACTAGCATTCGGGCACCACGCGCGCGACGTCACGGCGCGAGCACGTCCAGGAGCGCGCGCTTGCCGGGCAAGAGGTAGTAGCCGCCGCCGCGGACGGTGACCCACCCTTCGACACCGGCGACGCGGCGGCGGAGGGGGCCGCCGGGGGCGCCCGGGGCCGAGGGGATCGTGAACGCCCGACTGTCGCCGGGGACGCCGTCGCCGCCCGCGATGGGGTCCACCTCGCTGGCGAGGTCGGCGAACTTGGGATGGGCTAGCCAGGACTGCTGGACGAACTCGAATTGGCGCGCGAGATCGCCGCAGAGGGCCATGAACAGAAGGCCGCGCGGGGCGCTCGGGTCACCTTCGGCAGGGAGCGCGGAGCGCAGGCCCTCCGGGTACCAGGCGGGCGGCGCGGGCGGGCCGTACATCCGGCCGCGGCGGTGGAGTCGGTGGAGGGCGACGATGGCGCGCGAGGTCTCGGGGTCCTCGTGCAGGACTCCGCGCGGGTTCGCGCGGCGGACGTGGCTGCCCTTCGGGGCGTGCTCACCGTGGGGGTCGTCGCCGAAGCGGGGGCCGGCGAGGACCGCGCGCTCGTCGGGCGCGGGCTCCGGGCCCGGCGCGGCGCCGCGGATCGGCATCCCGTTGGGCCAGCGCCCGACGGCCTTCGACGCCAGCCAGGTCGCCAGCTCCTGGTCGCCCTCCGCGGTCTCGAGCCAGAAGCGCCAGAAGTCCTCCACGTTCTGGTCGAGCTGTCGCGCGACCAACAGCGACCCGTTCACGCCCAGGGGCGGAACACTCGGCACCAGCTCGACGGCGTTGAGGTGACCGAGCAGGACCTCGCCCGGCGGGATCGTGTCGGCGCCCCGGCGGTCCCGGCGCTCGCCGCCGAGGTCGATGCGGGTGCGCGCGATGCCGTCGCGGAAGCCGAAGGGTTCGCGGGCGTGGGGGGGCAGGCCCACGTCGAGGGAGTGGGTCACCCTCCACCCGACGGCCAGCTCGTCGGCGAGGCGTGCGGCGCGCGAGGCGACCTCGTCGTCGGTCGCGCCGTAGATCAGGACCAGGGCGTGGGAGTCGGCGTCGCTCCAGTCCCAACGGTCGGGGTCGTTGCGGCCCATGTCGCCCAGGGCGCGGCGGCGGCGTTCGGTCGCGATGCCTTGCAGGAACGGCCGCTCGAGCAGGTCGAGTTGGTCCCTGGGCGCCTCGAGCGCCCGCAGGCCGGCGGCGCTGAGGGCCAGTTGGAGCCGCGCGCCGGGCGTGCGCTCGCGCCGGCCGAACCACAGCTCGTCGTCGTAAGCCAGGCGGCACAGCCCCTCGCGGGCGGCGCCCACGTGGCGGCTCGCGCGCAGCCAGACGGCCCGCGAGGCGGGGAGGTCCCCGTGCCCGGTGAAGACCAGGGTCTGGACGTCGTCGACCGCGACGGCGGAGCGCGGCGGGGGATCGGAGGCGCGGCTCGACATCGGCTCAGATCCTCCGCACCCAGGCCTCGGCCTCGGCCTCCGTCAGCGCGTCGGCGAACAGGCCCTCGCGGATCGCGTGGTTGTTGAGCACGTCGTTGCAGGTCAGGTCGGGGTAGGCGCTGTACCATACCGATGCCTCGGACTGGTAGGTGCGGATCATCCGCTTCCAGCCCGGACGAAAGCTCGGCGGGTCGGCCTGCAGGTAGAGCCAGCGGGTGGGCGGGCACCCGGCCAGGCGCGACGAGATCGGCACCACCGCGCGGTGGTTGCCGCCGATCCCGACGAAGTGATCGATGTAGGCGTCGAAGCTGCCCTCGTAGTCGCTCATGAAGACCATCGAGCGGCCGCCGTCGACCCGCACGATCCGCGCGTAGTGGATGTTCTGGGCGCCCGCCAGGCGGCCGTCGGTCCAAAAGTGCCGGGTGCCGCGCTCCGCGCCGAACAGCACGATGCGGAGCAGGAGCCGCGAGAGCGCCGAGTCCTTGACCGGGAACCAGACCGTGAGCTCGTTGCGCGGGCGCCGGTCCTCGTTGTCCTCGAGGGCGTGGAGCTCCTCCTCGCTCGGGCCCGGCGCCGGCTCGGGTCTCTCGAGCAGCTCGAGGGCCCGGACCGTGGCGAAGGCCAGGGCGGTCGGCACCGCGCCCCACAGCCACCAGATCCAGGCGCCCGCCCGGGCCGCCGCGCGCCGTGGGCCGGCCGTCGTGCGGCGCGCGGCATCCATCAGGTCGTAGCCGAGCACGCCGATGATCGGGAAGCAGGTCAGCACGAGCCCCAGCTCGAGCAGCTTGAGTCGGGCGGCCTCGGGCGTCGGCCAGGTGGCGCGGCCGCGGGGGAGGTCGTTGCCCTCCAGCTCACTGCGCGCGATCCCCCGCAGGTCGCGCCGAACGACCTCGGCGGAGAGACCCTCCCAGCGCCCGGAGGCCCGCTCGCGGTCGACCCGCTCCGCCAGGGCGCGGTGCAGCTTTTCCTCGGACCGGATCGCGCGGACGGTCTTGTTGATCGCGCCGATGTAGAACGTGTCGTCGCGCACGCGGTGGGCGCGGAGCAGTGGAGGGAGGTCGATCGGTCGCCGCGACGGCGCCGCGTCGTCCAGGGCCTCAATCAGCGCAGGGCCGGCCCGCCGCGCCAGGTCGGCCAGGTGCTCGTCGGGCGGGCGGTCGTGGACGACGTTGAGCAACAGCCGTAGGCCGGGGCCGGTGCGCTCGTCGGGCGGAACCACCACCAGGCGCAGGAAGTGGAGGTCCTCGACCTCGGCCAACCCGGCCTCGAGCTCGCGCTCGAGCCGCCGGATGCGTCCCCGGGCCGACGGCGCGTCCCCGTCCGCGAGCGGCAGCACGGCCGTGAAGCTGCGCGGCCCCCGCCACCGGGCCCGCAGGCGCTCGGTCCACGGCTCTCCCTTTCGCTTCCCCGCCATCACACCTCGATGTTGAAGAAGGACAGGGTACGCAGGTCCGCGCGCTCTGCCAGGGCGTCGAGCTGGAGGACCGTGATCAGGATCGACAGCTCCTTGAAGGGGCAGGCGTGGAACCCCGTGGACCAGGACAGCACGCGGTCGAGCTCCTCCTGGGGCCGGTCCAGCCGGAAGCTCTCGGGGTCCTCGAACGCCTCCGGGTCACGGTTGATCGCGACGAAGGGGTAGGCGACCTCCTCGCCGGGGTAGAGCTGGATCCGCCGGCCGGCCACAAGCGCCGTTTCGGGTTGCTCGAGGATCCGGTGCACGCTGCTCACCGTGGGGTAGAGGCGCTGGGTCTCGATCACGAAGCGGCGCTTGCCCTCGAGCTCGAGCTCCGACCAGGCCACGTCGTGGGTCCTGGCGAACTCGAGGCACTTGATGACGATCGTGCCCAGGCTGAACATCGCCGCGAACAGGATCATGTCGATCCGCAGCTCGTCGACGCCGCAGTCCTGGAGCGGGCGGTAGGCGTCACGTCGCATGCGCTCGCGGGTGCCGAGCAGGCCCAGGAGCGGTGGAGCGTAGTAGCCGAAGGCCGTGTGCTCGCCGAAGCGGAAGAAATAGGCCCGTGTGACCCGCTCCGCCTCATCCGCCGGCAGGTCCACGCCCGCGAGCAGGCGCGTCACGATCCGGGTCGATGTGCCGCGCACGCCGAACATGGAGGCCATGGTCGGCGACGCCTTCCACTCCTCGACGATGTCGGCGCAGCGTTCGCGCAGAGTCCCGTAGTCCGGCGCGTCCAGCCAGGCGGTCACGACGTCCGCGTTCATGTGCTCGCGTAGGACCCGGCGGGCGGGCTGGGAGGTCGTGATCGGGCCGGCATTGGTGACGAAGACCCCGGGGTCGTTCGCGACCATCGGCACCCCCATGAAGCGGCTGCCCCGCTGGCGGATGCGCGGGATGGCCTCGAGCGTCCGGGCGTGGCCGGTGACCATCACGGCCTTGCCGAACAGGAAGTCGCCGCCGAACAGGCGGTGGTTGATGGCCATCGCGTAGTTCTGGACGTTGGCGAAGACCATCAGGAAGTCGAAGGCCTGGGTCAGCTCCAGCAACGCGATGCGCACCCATCGCCAGGGCTGGCGATAGGCGAACAGCTTGACGTGCATCGCCACCCACATGAACGGCGGCAGGACCACGTGGGCGGTTCGGCGGAAGGGATCGAGCTTCACCTCGACCCTCCGCCGATCCGGGAGCATCGGCCACGCATCGGTCCCATCGGCATCAGGCCGGAGGATAAGCGACTCTGAGGGCCTCCCCAAGCCCGCCTGGCTTGCGCCTCGGCCTGGGCCATTCAACTGGAGGTCCCTGCTCTCCTCCGGTGCCCCCTCGATCGGCCCTCGAACGGCCGTGGTCCCTCTGCTCGGGCTCTCCCCGGCGCCCACCTCGCTACCTCCAGGCGGATCCCCCCTACCCGCCAGGCCATTCGACCACGACGCTCATTGTTTTCAGGCACCCTCGCTGGAGAGCTCGAGCTGCGGCGCTGCTCGCGGCAGGGCCGGGGCCCCTGCCTGGCTCTCGAGACCTAGGCATTCCATGCTGCGCACGATGGTCTCTCGCTGCGTGATCGTTGCGATCCGGCGACGCCGCGAGATCAACAAGCTCTACCGGGCCCACTGGGATGGCACCCTGGCGGCCATGGCCAAGAAGGCGCGCAGCTTCTCGATCGAGATCGATGCCCTCAACAAGAAGACGGCCGAAGCCAATGCCAAGCTGGTCGAGTGCGAGGCGGAGCCAAAGGAGAAGCAGACAAACGGCAACCGCCGCGCGGTCGAGAAGGCCCAGGCCGAGCGGACCAAGGCCGAAGAGGCCCTCCAGGCCAAGCTCGACGAACGTGACGAGCTGGCCCATCCGCCCCTAGCGCGCCGTGTGCCCCTCACGAAAACACCTACCGCGTCGCATTCGTAGTGCACGCCCCTGACCGGCTGTCTCCTACCTCAGGAGACCGCCATGCTCGACCGCCTGAATTGGGCTCGCTAGGTTCCGGGGCGACGACGACGCCGAGTTGCCTGCCGTACCGGCCGCACGAAGGAGGCACGAAACAGGCACTGGCTCGCAACCTTGGCGGAGGTCCTCCGGGCCTCGACACCCTAACCTCGCCACGCACGCAAGGTTAGATGGAGCGGCTGATGGGGCTCGAACCCACGACATTCAGCTTGGGAAGCTGGACCTCGTGCCCGGTCAGAGGCGGACAACAGGGGACAGGAGCGGACAATAGAGGACAACGCGCCCACCCCCGGATGGACAGGAGTGGACAACGTGACCATAGAGGGACGGACTACCTGGCACGAACCGACAACGCGGCCACCTCCCGCCCGATTCACGACCCCACACCTCCGGCAGTCGCCCCATCTCCCGGTTTCGGAAGCTACCGACCAGTAGCGCCCCACATGCCTCTCGACCCCACGTGACGGGCGGATGCATCACCAACTGTGGAGGACGCCCATCAACCCCGCCGTTCGCAACGCCTTGCGCCCGCGAGCCATCCCGCGATCCGAAGCAGCACTTTCCTTACCTCTGCTCGAGCGCCGCGCTTCGGACTCCTGCCCGTGCTCTCTGCGTCCGTCTCCACCCTCGCCTGCACGCCGTCGCACTGCCGCGCGAGCGCGCCCCAGCTCCGTTGCCACGGCCGGATCCGCGCACGCAAGGGCGCCCAGAAGCGCTACCGCTGTCCCCACTGCGGCCGCACGCGCAGCGCGAACGCAGGCACCGTCTACCACCGATTGCACCACTCGAAGGCAAAGTTCGACCAGGCGGTCACGCTGTCGGTCGAGGGCGTGAGCCAGGCCGCCATCGCCCGCACGCTTGGCGTCGCCGCCTCGACGGTCCGCCGCTGGCTCCAGAGGGCCGCCCAGGCCGCCACGACCTTCAGCGACCTGCACATCCGCAACCTCTCGCCGGTCGAGCTCCAGGCCGACGAGCTGAAGACCTTCGCCGGCAGCCGCAAGAACACGAAGTGGGTCCACACGTCGATGTCCGTCTGGTCGCGGCTCTGGACGACGCTCTACGTGGGCCAGCGCCGGCTGCGCGACGTGGAAGTGCACTACAGGGACCTCAGGAGCCGCGTCTCGATGTTTCACGAGCCGCCCCTCTTCGTCACGGACGCCTTCAAGTACAACGAACAGGTCGTGAAGAAGGTGTTCGGCAACCGGCTGGTCTACGCCCAGGTGCAGAAGCGCATCCGGGACAATCGGGTCGTGCGCATCGACCACGAGCTGATCGTCGGGCCGGAGTGGCGGCTCGAGCGCGCCTTCGAGAAGTCGGAGGACTCGAAGCGGATCAACACCGCCTTCGTCGAGCGCCTCAACCTCACGCTTCGGAGGTCCATCGCGGCCTTGCAGCG
>CAYGST010000191.1:0-8324 GCA_964352415.1 uncultured Planctomycetaceae bacterium
ATCTTGCTGGGGCTGCGGCCGCGCTCCTCTTCTCCAGCTGCGTCAGCAGCCCCAGCAAGATCAACGAGCACTGGAGCAGCGACTCGATCGCGCCCCGCGCCGCTCGCTTCCTCGTGGGCTACGACCCGGACACGGACGGGAGCTATCGGGACTACCAGTGGGAGAACAAGCTGCACATCGCCAAGACGATGCAGCGCCACCTGCTCAACTGGAACCCGGACAACCCGAACCAGCTCGAGGATCCGGACTACTACGCGCAGCGGCCGAACCACAGCCCGCTGCCGAACCCGATCAACTACTTCCACTTCGAGTCCCTGGTGATCGGTGCGGCGCTCTACGGCGCGGGTGGCGTGTTCATCCCCGTCCCGATCGACTCGATCATCGGCACGCTCGAGCCGGGCGGCGGCGATGAGTTCGTCGCGGGCCTCAGCACCGCCTTCGCGCCGCTGCGCGTGCTCACCGTCTCCTTCATGGACGACGCGCTGAAGCTGCCGCCGGCCCAGCGCCACGAGACGTCGGGCTACGTCAACGCCCACACGACTCCGGGTCAGTAAGCGACGCCGGCAGACAACGGCGAGGGCCGCTGCGCAGACGCGCGGCGGCCCTCGCTTTATTTCAGCGGCAGGGCGCGAACGAGAGCGGTCGGGACCTACCAGCCGAAGGCAGCAAGCGCGCGCGCCCCCATGGCCTCCGCTTCGCGCTCGACCTCGCCGCTCAGCCAGACGATCTCGTCGAACTTGCGGTACCAGGTGCGCTGCTTGCGGGCGAACTGACGGGTCTTGAGCGCGATCTCCGCCGCGCAGGCCTCCGGCGAGAGCTCGCCGTCGACGAGCCGCAGGACCTGCGCGTAGCCGAGCGCCTGGATCGCGGTCGGCCCGAAGCCCGTCGTGCGGCGCACGCGCTCGGCCTCCTCCGGCCAGCCCGCGGTGAGCATTGCGTGCGCACGCGAGAGAATGCGCGCGTCGAGATCCGGCGTCTCGTGGCCAACGCCGACCAGGCGACGCGGCCGGCCCGGGCGCTCGGCGTTCCACTCGCGCTGCCAGTCGGAGAGCGAGCGCCCCGTCTGTTCGTGGACCTCCAGCGCGCGCACGAGTCGGCGCGTGTCGTTGGCGTGCAAGCGCTGCGCGATCTCGGGATCGAGCGCCGCGACGCGCGCGTGCAGCGCTTCGGGGCCGAGCTCGACCGCTTCCGCCTCGAGCCGCGCGCGCAGCGCCGGATCGACGTCGGGCCCCTCGAACAGGCCGTGGGTCAGCACCTTCAGGTAGAAGGCGGTCCCCCCCACGAACAGCGCCCGCTTGCCGCGCGCGGCGAGGTCCGCGAGCACGGGCTCGAGGCCGGCGAGGAAGCGCTGCACGTCGTAGCGCTCGTCCGGCGTGACGAGGTCCAGCATGTGGTGCGGGACGCGCGCTCGCATCGCGGCGTCGGGCTTCGCCGTGCCGACGTCCATGCCAACGTAGACCTGCATCGAGTCGAGCGAGACGAGCTCCGCGCCGGCGCGCTCGGCGACGGCCAGCGCCAGGTCGCTCTTGCCCGCGGCCGTCGGACCGACGAGGGCGCAGAGAACGTCACCGGGGAGCTCGGGGCGATTCGAGGTCATGGGCCGGGAAGACTACCGCAGAAGCACCGTACCGGGGCGGCGCGCCTGCCGCTGGCGGGCGCTCCGCCCGCCGCGTACCCTCCCCCATCGCTCACGAACCGTGGGCGCCGACCGTACCTCCGCCATGCTCTTCGACCTCGCCCTGCTGCTCTCCGCGAGCCTCGCCGCCCCCGCGCTCCCGCTTCATCAGGATCCCGCCGAGGCTCCGCAGGAGGGGCCGGCCGAGCCCGAGGACGGCCCGAGCCTGCGCGACAGGATCCGCGATCGGCAGCGCGCCGCGCTGCCCGTCGCCCCCGAGCTGAAGCGCCGCGACGGCACGGTCGTGAAACCGGGCGAGCTGCCGCCCGTCGCCTCGCAAGCCGCCCGCGAACGCTGGAACAGCCTCGCTGCGGAGCTCACGAAGGAGGAGCCGGTGCGTTCCTTCCTGCTGGAGTTCTACCTGCGCCAGCAGCCGCGCGATCGGCCGCAATCGAACGACCTGCGCCTGACCTTCAGCTTCCTCGCGCCGAGCTTCATCCGCGCCAAGCTCGAGTCGGGTCGCACGCACCTGCGCGGACCGCAGGGCGACTACCTGCTCGAGAAGAACCAGGAAGCGATCAAGCTCGTCGGGCGCGAAGGCGCGGAGGACCGCAAGCAGCTCGATCAGATGGCGGCGATCGCGTCGAACTTCGTCGGCCTCACCGACCCCCGCACCCTGCGTCTCGCGTCGCTCGAGACCCTCGACGCCGCGCCGAGCGGGATCCATCCCAAGCACAAGTCGGCGCTCGCGCCGCTCGTCTGGCTGCGCGCGACGAGCCCGGACTTCTACCTCGGGCCGCAGCGCCCGGCCACGGACAGTACGCCCCCGCTCTACCGCGCCGACCTCGGCATCGACCCGGAGACCAAGGCCGTACGCTTCGCGCTGATCCACGAGCTGTTCGAGGGCAAACCCCTGCGGTCAGGGGCCATGCTCGTGAACATGAAGGCGCACGTGAAGCGCGACGGGCTGCTCGTCCCCCACGAGGTGGACATCTACGAGGTCGACCCGGAGGCGATGCCCGCGCGCTTCTACGCTTCGCCAACGTCGCAGCTGTGGCTGAAGAAGGATCGCGGGCGCCTGCGCGCGCGCCTCTTGCCCGAGGACTTCCTGCCGCCCAAGGGTTGAGCGCCGCCACCGCCCGGCCGTGAAGGGCGCGGCGATCCTGTGAACCGATCGAGGTGCCTTCAGGGAAGCGAGCAGGTTCGGCGGCCGCGCGTCGCGACAGACTGGGCCGACGGTTCGGGTCCTTCTCGCCGGGAGGCGCTCTGCCGGAAGGACCCGAGCCTTCCACCAAGGACGCCCGTCGCCCGAGCGCGCCGATCTCCGCCTCTATTTGCGGTGGAACGCCCGCTCCAGGTCCGCCAGCGTGAAGCGCACCCGCGTGGGCCTCGAGTGCGGGCAGGTCTGATCGCTCTCGAGCTCCTGACCCCGCGCGATGAGCGTGCGGATCGCGTCATCGCTCAGCTCGTCGCCCGCCATGACCGAGCTGCGGCAGGCCGCACTGTGCAGGACCTCCTCGATCACGTCCGCCGCAGTCGGGCTCTTACCCGTCGTCGCGAGGATCTCAGCGACGTCCCGCACGAGCCCCATCGGATCCGGGTGACGCAGGCGCGCCGGCATGCCTCGCAGCGCAACCGACGTCCCCCCGAACGGCTCGAGCTCGATGCCGATCTTCGCGAGTGCTGACTGGTGCTGCGTCAGGATCTCCAGCTCCGAACGCGAGACCTCGACGACCTCGGGCACGAGCAGGCGCTGCACCTCGACCTGCCCCGCCTCGAGCTCGCGCAGGAGCCCCTCGTAGGTGATGCGCTCGTGCAACGCGTGCTGATCCACGACCTCGAAGCCGTCGGGAAGCGCGCGCACGAGGTAGGTCTTGTCCACCTGCAGGAACGGTCCCGGGATCGAGTCCCGCGGCCCATCGGTCAAGCGCGCCTCGCCAGCGGTCGTGTATTCCGGTAGATCCTCGATCGGCGGGCGCGGGCCCGCCTCGAACGGCTTGCCGGGCACCTCGCGCAGCACGAAGGGCTCACGCGGCGCGGCTGGCCGCGCGAGCGTGCCCGGGTCGGAGATCGCTCCCTGCCCCGAGTGGTGCTGGTAGCCATCGCGATTGAGCGCCTTCTGGATCAAGCCCGCGCCCGGCGTCGCCATGTCCGTGCGTGCAACGGACGGGCGCAGGGCGTTCAACAGGAACCCGAAGATGCGCCGGTCCTCCCGAAAGCGCACCTCCGCCTTGGCCGGGTGCACGTTGACGTCGACGCCCGCGGGATCCATCGAAACGTGCAGGAACGCGACCGGCTGACGCCCCGGGTCGAGGAAGCCGCGGTAGGCCTCCTTGAGGCAGCGCACGAGGACCTTGTCCTTCACCATGCGGCCGTTCAGGAACCACATCTGGCGCGCGCTGTCGCGGCGCGCGAAGCGCGGCGGCGCGACGTACCCGAACAGACGAAAGTGACTGTCCTCCGCCTCGACCGGCTCGAGCGCCTCCGAAAGCTCCGCGCCGAAGGTCCGCCGCACGCGGTCGGCGAGGTCCATCGACTGCTCGACGTCGAACACCCGACGTCCGTTGTGCGTCGCGACGAAACCCACGCCGAGCTGGCCAAGCGCCATGCGCTGCACGACTTCGAGGCAACGTGACAGCTCGGTCGACGGCTGTTTAAGGAAGCGCCGGCGCGCCGGCGTGTTGTAGAACAGGTCGCGGATCTCGACCGAGGTGCCGCGCGGGCCGCCGGCCTCGACGGGCGTCGTGATCTTGCCGCCCTCGTTCTCGATGCGCAGGCCAGTCGCGTCGGCGCGGCGGCGCGAGTAGATGGCGCAGCGCGCGACCGAGCCGATGGACGCGAGCGCCTCACCCCGGAAGCCGAGGCTCGCGATGTGGTCGAGGTCCGAAGCGTCACGCAGCTTGCTCGTCGCGTGCGGCTCGAACACCAGACCGAGATCCGCCGCGTTCATCCCGACGCCGTCGTCGATGACCCGCACGAGCTTGGCGCCGCCCTCCTCGAGGTCGATCTGGACGTGGCTGGCGCCGGCGTCGATCGAGTTCTCGACCAGCTCCTTCACGATGGACGCGGGACGCTCGATCACCTCCCCCGCCGCGATCTGGTTGCGGACCACTTCAGGGAGCGGCGCGATGACGCTGCGCTCATCCGTGCCGGAATCCTTGTCCTGTGTGCTCATCGATAGCTGGGTCTTCGTTGCTGCTGGGGGCGACCGCCGCCCTGGGGCTGCGGCGGCGTCTCCGAGCGCCAGCGCAGCACGAGCGGAATGAAGTCGTCGACCGCCACGTCCGCGCCCGTGCGGCTCCTGCGCTCGAGCTCGAGGACGTCGTCGTAGATGCGCTCCCAGCCGCTCGGCCTGCGCAGGCCGAGCTCGCGCGCGAGCGCCTCTCGCGCCGGCTTGCCGTTCACGCCGGCCTCCTCGGCCGCCTGATCGAAGGGCGCGCCCTTGGCGACGGCGCGCGACGCGATGAGCCCCTGGCGCGCCTTGCTGCGCAGCGAGGCGAGCAGGATCGCGCCGATCGCGCGGGGGTCGACTTCGGTCTTGCCGTCGCGGTCTGAGTGGAAACCCGCGCGGAACAGCGCTTCGATCGCGGAGAGGCCCTTGGAGACCTGGCCGGAGAGCAGCTCATCGGCCGCCTTCCACGGCGTCCCGCCGCTCGACCAGCCGACGATCGCGCGCAGCTCTTCGCGGCCGCCGCGGCGTACCTTCTCGAGCTGCGTGTCGATCGCCGCGAGGTCGTTGCCGGTCGCGAGCGCGACGTAGGTCGCTTCATCCACGGAGAGCCGCACGCCGAGCTCGGACGCGCGCTGCCCCGCCCACTGCGCGAGCTCGCTCTTGCGCGGATCGGGGTCCCACGGCGGCGGCGAGTCCCACAGCTTGCGGCACGAGACGATCACGCCGCTCGCCGCCTTCACGGCCTTCGCGACTGTGTGGTCCGCGCGCAAGGTGCGGGCGCCCAGCACGAGCGAGCCCTCCCGACCGTCGCCGACGAAGCTGGCGATTGCGCGCACGAGCGCCGAGTCCTTGCGCCCGTCCTTGGCGAGCAGCGACTTGCCGTGGCGAGTCGCGTCGACGCTGCGCACGACGATGCAGCGCGCCGACGCGAACATCGGGCTCGCGCCGAGGTCGTCGAGCAGCCGCGGCAACGAGAACTCCGGATCGGAGACGTCGTGACGGCAGAGCTCCAGGCCGGCTTCGCGTCCCGCGGACGACACGAGGTCGATCCCGCGTTCGCGGAAGTAGCGCTCCTCGCCCTTCATCAGCACGGCGCGCGGGAGGCCCTTGGAGAGCTCCTGCTTCAGTCCGCGCAGCTGGGTCGGCGGGTCGGGCTCTCGGGTGCGGGCCTTGGCCATGGGGTCAGTCTAACGCGGCACCCGGCCGATCCCACGGCGGGCTGCTAGCCAAGTCCGAGGTCGACGGCCACGCCGAGGAACAGGCCGATCCCCACCCAGCCGTTGAGGGTGAAGAAGGCCACGTTCACGCGCGAGAGGTCGTCCGCGGAGACGATCGAGTGCTCCCAGACGAGCAGAAGAGCCGCCACGGCCAGCATCACCCAGTAGGCGACGCCGAGCCCCGCGAGCCAGCCCTGGCCCGCGAAGCACGCCACCGCCGCGACGTGCAGCGCGCTCGAGAGCCGCAGCGCCCCTGCCACGCCGAGCCGCGCCGGCACCGAGTGCAGCCCGCGCTCACGGTCGAACTCGGCGTCCTGGGAGGCGTAGATCAGGTCGAAGCCAGCGACCCAGGTCAAGACGCCCGCGGCGAGCAGCAGCACCGGCCGCAGGTCGCCATCGAAGTCACCGCGTACGGCGAGCCAGGCCCCGAGGGGCGCGATTCCGAGCGCCAGCCCAAGCACGAAGTGCGCAAGGCTCGAGAAGCGCTTGAACGCGCTGTAGCCGAGCAGCACCGCGAGCACGACGGGCGCGATCCAGCCGCACAGCGGGTTCAGCGCGAAGGCCCCCGCGATGAAGACAGCGCTTGCGAGCAGGACCAGCACCGCCGCCGCCGGAGCGCTGACGACGCCCGCGGGGATCTCGCGCGACGCCGTGCGTGGGTTCGCCGCGTCGATGTCGCGGTCGAGCCAGCGATTGAAGCCCATCGCCGCGGTGCGCGCCGCAACGGCGCACAGGACGATGAGCGCCAGCGTGGCGAGCTGCGGCGCGCCTCCCGACGCGAGCCACGCGCCCTGCAGCGCGAACGGGAGCGCGAACACCGAGTGGCTGAACTTGACCAGCGAGAGGTACTTCGCGGCCGCGCTCACCCGTCGACCTCCAGGCCGGGGTCCTCGGGCAAGCGCTTCGGGAAGCCGTCCCAGTGCGCGCCGATCTCGTGCTCGATCTTCAGCGTGTCGAGGATCTTCCCGACGAGGTGATCGACGACCTCGTTCACGGTCTTGGGCAGGTGGTAGAAGCCCGGCATCGCAGGCAGCACGACCGCTCCCATCCGGCGCAGGCGCAGCAGGTTCTCGAGATGGATCTCGGAGAACGGCGTCTCGCGCGGCACGAGCACGAGCTCGCGGCGCTCCTTGAGCGCGACGTCGGCGGCGCGCTCGACGAGGTTCGAGCTGTAGCCGGCGTTGACGCGCGCGAGCGTGCCCATGCTGCACGGGCAGAGGATCACCGCGCGGATGCCGGAGGTGCCCGAGCTCGCCGGCGCCTCGATCGCGTCGCAGCGGAAGGCGCGCACGTGCTGCGCCGTCTCCTCGCCAAGCCACTCGGAGAGGCGCGCCGCGAGCTTCTCGCCGTGCTTGCCGACCGAGTAGCCGAGCTCGTGCGGGAACACCTTGGTCGCCGCGGGCGACAGCGCGAGGTCGACCTCGTGACCGCAGGCGACGAGCGCGCGCACCAGGCGCTCGCCGTAGATCTGTCCGCTCGCACCGGTCATGCCGACGAAGTAGCGACTCACAGGAACACCTCCGGGTCGGCGCCGACGAGCAGCGCCAGGTTGAACAGGCCATGGCTCCAGGCCGCGACCCCGGGCCCCCGCCAGCGAAAGAGAAGCGCGAGCAGGATGCCGGCGAGCAGCCGCCAGGCGAACACGCCCGGGTCGAACACCTCGCCCTCGGGACCGATCCAGACCGTCCACGAGGACAGGTGGATCGCCGCGAAGCCGAGCGCGGAGCCCGCCACCGCGATGAGCTCGGCGACCCAGGCGGAGGCGCGCTCGCGCACGCCGAAGAACAGCACGAGCCGCCGGGCGAGGACGTACAGCGCCCCGTAGAGCGCGACGCGGAACAAGAGCTCCTCGAAGGCTGCCGCGCCGAGCACGCGTGCCGCGGCCGGCAGCGCCGGATCAGCGGCCAGGGCGGAGGTCGAGGCGGTGAGCCCGAGCAGCCGCATCCCGTAGGCGAGGGCGGGGCCGAGCGCCACGGCCGCCACCAAGCCCTCCAGGAAGACGCGTACGAGGCTGGGCCCGAGGGCGACCCGTCGCCGGTAGCAGAGCACCAGAGCTCCCAGGACGGCCCCACCAAGCGTCAGGCGGCGCAGCAGCGTCTCCAGGTCCGGCGCAAGCGAGAACAGGCGGAAGAGCGCCCGCTCGGACTGGCTGCGCGGGAGCGCGGGATCGGCCGCCAGGCCGTACTCGTAGGCGAGGAACAGCGGAGCCATCGCCAGGAGCCCGAGGGCCAGGGAGGCGTGCTCCCGCGTGGCTGAGCGTCGGGCTGGCAACCAGCCGCCTGCTGCCGGCGCCCCGTCGGCCGCGTCCCCCTCCCAGACC
>CAYGST010000192.1:0-8300 GCA_964352415.1 uncultured Planctomycetaceae bacterium
ACTCCGATCGGACCCTGCGGGCCGATCGGCGTCGTGCGACCGCCGAGGCCGGCGTTTTTCAATCAGGTTCCGACTCCGCGTCGACGAGCGGGGTGACGCGTGGCACTCTGTGCGGCATGCCGAACACGCGACTGAACGAGGAGGAGCAAGGGCTCCTGCGCAAGATCCTGCAGGCGCTCGCCTACCGCCAGATGATGGCGACGAACCTGCGCGGCCACGGCTTCAAGTTCCTCGTCGACCCGGAGGGCCGCCTCGGCCTGGTGAACGACATGCGCCACATCCTCAAGCAGGTGACGCGCGTTCAGGAGCTCTACACGTCGTTCGGCGGCGGCAACATCCGCAAGGAGGCGCACGTCAAGATGGAGCGCATCCCGTACCCGGGGACGCGCTTCGAGCTGGCTGCGTTCCTGGTCGTGTCGGACCCGGCCGAGCGGCTCGCGATGCAGAGCTACGTCGACTCCAGGTGCACGGAGCTGGCGGACATCGCGCGCGAGGACCTCGCGACGACGCGCGTCGCCACGAACCGCGGCCGCGCCCTGTTCGACGAATTCGCCGCGGACCCGGAGCAGAAACCGCTCGTGCGCCAGGTGCTGCACCGCTGGATCACGATCGTGCTGCTCTCGCTCGGACGGCCGGGCTCCGCAGGCGATCGCCGCGCCGTCGAGCTGGGGCTGCGCAGCCGCGGCGTGGGTGACATCGTGAACGACTACCTGAGCGAGCTCGGGCCGATGATGGAGAGCTGCGGGCTCGGGCGCGACGAGCTCGCCGAGGCCGGGGTCGTCCTGCCGTAGCCGTCGAGCGGGGAATTCGCGCCTGCGGAGCGGCCACGACGCGACGAACGCCTCCGCGTGCGTTAGGGTGCTCGCCGGATTCTCCGCTCTCGACGATCGCCAGACGCACTGCACGACCCATGTCCGACCGGCCCCTGACCCTCTTCGACCTGACGCCCGGCAATCTGATTGCCGATCGCTATCAGATCCAACGCTCGTTCCGCCAGGGTGGAATGTCCGCGACCTTCATCGTTCAGGACACGGAGGCCGACGCGGAGCGCGAGCTGCAGGTGTTCCCCGCCGCGCTGTTCGACCAGCGCGAGCAGGCGGACGAGTTCGCCGAGCTCCTGCGTCGCTGGCGCACGGTCGACGCCGCGGCGGTTCTGCCCGTGCGCGATGTGACGGTCCGCTCCGATGGCACGCTGCTGCTCGTGACGGACGTTCCCAAGGGCCCGTCCCTGCGCGACTGGCTCGGCGAGCACGGCTGCATGCCGCTCGCCGACGTGCTCGTCCTCGGCAAGCACCTGCTCGAAGGGCTGCGCAAGATCCACGGCGAGGGCCTGGTCCACGGCGACATCAAGCCGCACTCCGTGCACATCGACGGAGCGCCGTCCTCGACCGTTCTGGTCGACGGGGGCATCACCTCCGGGCTCTGGAAGGCGAAGCACCTCGGCGACAAGACCGCGCTGATCGGAACGCCGTTCTACGCGCCGGTCGAGCAGTTCGGCGGCGACTCGCCGGACGTGCAGTCGGACCTCTACAACCTCGCGACGGTGCTCTACGAGCTGTGCCTCGGCGTCGTGCCGTGGGCGGGTTCGAGCTTCCTCGAGATCTTCCAGGCCAAGCTCGAGAAGGCGCCGCCGAAGATGCGTACGCGCTCGAAGGACGTCGAGGTTCCTGCGGACCTCGAGGCGGCCATCGCCGGTGGACTCCTGGCCGATCGCCAGGAGCGCTACGCGAGCGCCGAGGATTTCCTCGAGCAGCTGAGCGCCGTCGAGCTCGAGGACTGAGGGCCTCGCGGCACGGACAGCGATGACGGAGCTCGACCTCGAGCGCCTGCGCCACGGCGCGGCGGCGGAGCGCTTCCACGCGCGCGCCGTTGCGCTGCTGCCGATGGGCTCGACGGAGCCGCACGGGCCGCACCTGCCGCTCGATACGGACACGGTGCTGGCACGCGCCCGCGCGCGCCGCGCCGCCGAGCTGTTCCACGAGCGCGGCGTCGACGCGCTCGTCCTGCCGGCGCTGCCGTACGGCGTTGCGCGGCTCGCGCAGGACTATGGCGGGGGCATCACGCTGCGTCCCGGCACGCTCTGGGCCTTCGTCGAGGACCTCGTGCTCTCGCTGCAACAGGACGGGATTCGCCAGCTCGTGCTCGTCAATGCGCACCACGAGGCCGAGCACCTGCGCATCCTCACGAACCTCGCCGTCGACTTCTGCGAGCGGGGGCGCGGTCGCTGCGAGGTGCTGTTCCCCGACGCGCCGAGCCTCGGTGGCGCGCTGCTCGAAGAGTTCGACTGCCACGGCGGTCGCGAGGAGACGAGCTTGATGCTAGCGGTCGCGCCCGAGCTCGTGGATGACGACGTTCGCCGCGCGCTCGAGCCCGTGACGCTCGAGCTCCCGCCCGCGGTCCCCGCCAAGAGTCGCAGCCTGCGCGACCTCGGTGTCCGTGACGCCTACCTCGGCGCGCCGGCCGAGGCCACCGCGCAGGAGGGCGCCGCGCTGCTCGAGCGGCTCGCGAGCCTCGTCGTCGATCGCTGCGCGCGCGCCTGGCCGGACCTCTTCCGGCCGGACTCGCGGTCCACGCTGGGCCCCTCCTGAGATTCTTCGCGGGCCGGGGTTGGGCCCCGGCCCGGGTCTGCCGATGCGTTGGGCTGGGCCTGTCGATGCGGTAGGCTGCCGACCCACCAGGAGCACCCACGTGAAGATCAGCGACCTCTACCAGACCGGCAAGCCGGTCTTCTCCTTCGAGTTCTTTCCGCCCAAGACCCCGGAGGGCGCCGAGAACCTGATGCGTACGGTCGCGGAGCTGAAGAGCAAGCTGCACCCGGACTTCGTCTCGGTCACCTACGGCGCCGGCGGGAGCACGCGGGACCGCACGCTGCAGGTCGTCTCGCGCATCCAGAACGAGCTCGAGATCACGGCCATGGCGCACCTGACCTGCGTCGCGTCCACTCGCACCGAGCTGCGCGAGAACGTGGCCCAGCTCGTCTCGGAGAACGTCGAGAACATCCTCGCGCTGCGCGGCGACCTGCCGCAGGACGAGGAGGACTACCAGACGCCGCCGGACGGGCTCGACCACGCGACGGACCTGATCGAGATGCTGGCGGGGGAGTTCCCGGTCGACATCGGCGCGGCGTGCTACCCCGAGAACCACCTCGAGTCGGCGCACGCCGACGAGGACCTGCACTGGACGAAGCGCAAGCACGAGCTGGGCGCGAAGTTCTTCGTCACGCAGCTCTTCTTCGACAACGCCTTCTACTTCGACTTCGTCGAGCGCGCGCGGGCGGCGGGCATCGACGCGCCGATCGTGCCGGGCATCATGCCGATCACGAACGTCGCCCAGATCGAGCGCTTCACCAAGATGTGCGGCGCCTCGATCCCGCCCGAGCTGCACGCGCGCCTGACGGCCTGCGCCGACGACCCCGCGCAGGTCATGGCCTGCGGGATCGAGCAGGCGATCGACCAGTGCCGCGGCCTGCTCGAGGGCGGCGCGCCGGGCCTGCACTTCTACACGCTGAACAAGAGCGCGGCGACCCGCTCGGTGCTGTCGGCGCTCGCGTAGAGCGAGGGCGCAGAGGCTGCTGAGGGCTCGGAGGTGGGGGCTGTTCTGAGGCTCTGCAGCGTGGGTGTTCGAGTTCGGGGGCCGGGGCTCTCCGCCTCGGATGTTTGAAACGCAGAGGACGCAGAGGTCGCAGAGACCAGAGGTGGTGAGGGGTCGGCCGTCTTACGGCTTTCTACGGGCTTGTAGCTCGATCGGGGCTGAGGCCGTCGCGTTGCGCCCGGAGGCTGGAGGGTTCGAGACGACTCTGCGAACGCCGTCGACCAGGGTCGGAGCGTGGAAGTTGAGGAGCAGACCGACACGAAGTCCGCTCAGGCGCAGGTAGGTCAGGAGCTGGGAGGAGTGGATCGGGTGCAGTTCGCGCACGGCCTTGACCTCCAGAATCAGCTTGCGGTCCACGATCAAGTCGACTCGGAAGCCGCACTCGACGCGTTCGCCTCGGTACTCGACCGGCAGGGCGATCTCGGCCTCGACCCGCAGTCCTCCCATTCGAAGCTCATGCGCGAGGCACCTGCGATAGACGACCTCCAGCAGTCCGGGGCCCAAGGACCGGTGGACCTCGATGGCACCGCAGATCACCCGCTCTGTCAGCGGATCCCGACGGCCCCTCACTCTCTCCTCTCCATGCCAGGCATCCTCTGGCTATCTGGACGACGCAGGGCAAGCTCGGTCACCCAATCGGGAAGAGATCTTCAGTTCGCCTGACTCGTGGACACAGGAGCCGAAGATCACCAACCGCCCGTGCCGGGCCGCGAAGCGGCCCGGCACGGGCGGTTCTGTTTCTGGTCTCTGCGTCCTCTGCGTCCTCTGCGTTTCAAACATCCGAGGCGGAAAGCCCCGACCCCCGAACCCGAACACCCATCGCTTCAGCGACCCTCACCGCCCGAGTTCCCGCGCGCGCTCGCGCGCCGCTTCGGCCTCGTCGTAGCGCTGCAGACCGTCGAGGGCCTTGGCCTTCGCGAAGAGGGTCGTGTACTCGAGCTGCACGCGCGTCGCGTCGGCGGCAGCGACCTGGCGCTCGTCCGCCGCGGCGATCGTCGCGAGCGCCGCGTCGCAGTCCTGCAACGCCGCTTCCCATCGATCGTTGCGCTGATGGACCTCGGCGCGCCACTGCAGCGCCTTGATCGGCGCCTCGTCGAGCTCGATCGAGCGCGTGAGCGCGGCGATGGCCCCGTCGTCCTCGCCCGTCCCGAGCAGCGCGAGCCCGAGCGCGTAGTGCAGCCAGGGATCCTCGGGCCGCAGCGCGATGGCCTCACGCGCGTGGTCGCGCGCCTCTTGGTAGTCGCCGAGGATCGTCCACGCGTGGGTCAGCCAGGTCTCGGCGTCCGCGCGGTCCTGCTCGGTCGGCAGATCGCCCAGCGCTCCCTCGAGGATCTCCACGCCGACCTGCGTGTCCCCGGTCTGGATCGCCGCGACGCCCTCGAGCAGCCGCGGGTCGGGGACGAACTCGTCGGCCGCCGCCTCGACCGCGTCGCCACGCGTCGCGGCGTCCTTCGAGATCGCCGAGAGCTCGGCGTCGGACTCGGCGTAGACCTCGGCCGCCAATGCCTCCGCGGACGACAGGGCGGCGTCCTCCGGACTCTGGCAGGCCGAAGGGGCGAGGGCGCTCAGCCCGAGAGCGAGCGCGAAGGACAGCGTGCGGGCGGTGGAGCTCATGCTTCGGTTGTACGTCCCGCTCGTTCCTGAGCCAAGGCCATCCGTTGGTGTGATCAACAGGGCGGGGGGCGTCACGGATGGCCGTGGCGCCCCCCGCGTGGGTGGTGTCGTCGGACTCCGGCGGCGCTACTGCAGAATCGGCAGCGAGAAGGCCTTCATCGCGAGGCGCTGGGCGAACTTGCCCGCGACCTCGCGGAAGCGGTCGGCGAGCAGCGATTGCGGGGCGCTGACCACGACCGGGTCGCCGCCGTCGCCGCCGACGCGGACGGACGGGTTGAGCGGGATGCTGCCGAGGACCGGGAAGCCGAACTTGGCCGAGAGGCGCTCGCCGCCGCCCGTGCCGAAGATGTCGACCACGGTGCCGAAGCGGCCCTCGCCGTCGACCTGGACGGTCTCGGTGTGGTCGCCGAAGCGGAAGTCGATCGAGGAGCCTGCGGCGCCGGGCGAGGTGCCCTCGACCGCGAAGCCCGCCATGTTCTCGACGATGCCGAGGACCTCGACGTTGACCTGCTTGAACATCGCGACCGCCTTCGCGACGTCGAAGGTGCTGACCGCCTGCGGCGTCGTGACGAGCACGGCGCCCGAGAGCGGCACGACCTGCGCGAGGGAGATCTGCGCGTCACCCGTGCCCGGCGGCATGTCGACGAGCAGGTAGTCGAGCCCGCCCCACTCGACGTCGTTGAGGAACTGCTCGATGAACTTGTGGATCATCGGACCGCGCCACATGATCGGCTTGTCGTCCTCGACGAGGTAGCCGATCGACATGGTCTTCACGCCGTGGCGCTCCTTCGGCTGGATCTTCTTGCCGTCGGACTGCGGCTGGCCGGCGAGGCCCATCATCATCGGGATGTCCGGGCCATAGACGTCGCAGTCGAGGATGCCGACGCGCGCGCCGGTCTCGGCCAGGGCGCAGGCGAGGTTGACCGTCACCGTGCTCTTGCCGACGCCGCCCTTGCCGGACGACACGGCGATGATGTGCGCGACTCCTTCGGGGAGCTTGGAGCCGACGCCGCCGCCCTGGCCCTTGACCACGGCGGTCAGCTCGATGTCGACGTCGGTGACGCCGGGCACGCTGCGGATGGCCGCGTCGGCGTCGCCCTTGATCTTCTCCTTCAGCGGACAGGCGGGCGTCGTGAGGTTGATCGTCACCGCGACCTTGCCGCCGTCGACCTCGTTCTTCGTGATGAAGCCGAGGGTGACGATGTCCTGGTGCAGGTCGGGGTCCTGGACGACGCGCAGGGCGTCGAGGACCTGTTCGGTAGTGGGCTGAGACACGGGAAGAGCTCCGGGCGGAGAAGGGGACGAACTGGAATTTCGCGGGCTAGCTTAGGCGCCGGCGCGTCCGGGCGGAAGGGACGACCCTGACGTTCACGGGAGGTTTGTTCGCGCCGGGGTCCGGCGCGGAGGCGCGCGGTCCGGTACCTTGCGCGCGCCATGACCGCTCCCACGCCTCCGCCCGCCGTCTGCCTGCTCTCCGGGGGCATGGATTCGGCTGTCTGCCTGGCCGAGGCCCGCGCGGCGGGCTTCGCCGTGCACGCCCTCTCCTTCCGCTACGGCCAGCGCCACGCGGTCGAGCTCGACGCGGCCCGCGAGGTGGCCGCGGCCGGCGGCGCGGCCGAGCACCGCATCGTCGACCTCGACCTCTCCAGCCTCGGCGGCTCCGCGCTGACCGACGCCATCGATGTCCCGAAGGGCCGGGCGCCCGAGGCCATCGGCGCGGGCGTGCCCGTGACCTACGTGCCCGCGCGCAACACGGTCTTCCTCGCGGTCGCGCTCGGCTGGGCCGAGACCCTCGGCGCCCGCGACCTCTTCATCGGGGTCAACGCGCTCGACTACTCCGGTTATCCCGACTGCCGGCCCGAGTTCCTGAAGGCCTTCGAGGAGCTCGCGCGCGTCGCGACCGCGGCGGGGGCGGAGCGCGGCGAGCGCTTCACCGTCCACGCGCCGCTGCTCGAGCTGACCAAGGGCGCGATCGTCCAGCGCGCCGCGCGCCTCGGCGTCGACCTCGGACTCACGCACACCTGCTACGACCCCGTCGTGAAGTCGAACGGCGGCGTGCTGTCGTGCGGAGCGTGCGACGCCTGCCTGCTGCGCCTCAAGGGCTTCGACGAGGCCGACCTCGCCGACCCGATCGCCTACGCCCAAGCCGTGCCCACGCTCGACAAGTGAATGAACCCCCGATGAGCACCCCGCGCGCCCTCGCCCTCGAGAAGCTCCTGACCGTCGTCGACTCCCTGCGCGAGCCGGACGGCTGTCCGTGGGACCGCAAGCAGACCGTTACGACGATGGCGAAGTACGTCCTCGAGGAGGGCTACGAGCTCGTCGAGGCGATCGAGCAGGGCGACGACCTCGCCACGCAGGAGGAGCTCGGGGACCTCCTGATGGTGCTCGCGATGATCTGCCGCATCGCATCCGAGGGGGAGCGCTTCGACATCGAGCAGGCGGCCGAGACCGTCGCCGAGAAGCTCGTGCGCCGCCACCCGCACGTGTTCGGCGACGCGGACGCGGCCGAGGACGCCGAGGCCGCGCTCGCCAGCTGGGAGTCGGTCAAGAGCGCCGAGCGTGAGGCCAAGGGCGTCGACGCCAGCGCGCTCGCCGGCCTGCCGCTGGGGCTGCCGGCGCTCGCGCGCGCCGCGCGCACCTGCGAGAAGGCGATCGGCTCGGGCTTCCGCTGGGACACGGCCGCAGGCGCCTTCGCGAAGGTCGAGGAGGAGCTCGGCGAGCTGCGCGCCGCGCTCGCGCCCGTCGACCTCGATGCAGTGAAGGTGCGCCCCGTCGGCTCGGACAAAGAGCAAGTCGAGGCCGAGCTCGGTGACCTGCTGATGGCGAGCGCTTTCTTCGCCCGCTACCTCGGCCTCGACCCGGAGGCCTGCCTGCGCGACGCGCTGCGCCGCTTCGAGTCGCGCTTCCGCGAGATGGAGTCGAGCCTCGACGGCCCGATCGCGGAGCACGACCTCCCGGCGCTGATGCGCGCGTGGGAAGCGGCGAAGGCGGCGGACCTCGGAACCTGAGTGAAGTGCGCCGGCCTCGCGACGTCGGAACCTGAGTGAAATGCGCCGGCCCCGGCAGGCCCCGGGCCTTGCCCGGGGCCTGCC
>CAYGST010000193.1:0-6541 GCA_964352415.1 uncultured Planctomycetaceae bacterium
ACAGCGCCCCCCGTCCGTGGCAGCGGACGGGGGGCGCTCGCTTGCGCGCACCTCGCGGCGACTATTCGCCGGCGCTGAGCGCGAAGGTCTCGCGCAGCTCGCCGTCCTGGCGGGGGCGCACGAAGTGGTAGGCGAGCGTGTCGGGCTCTTCGCCCTCCGCGATCCAGATCAGCGCGTCCAGGCCGACGTTCTCGGCGAGGAACGACTCGAGCCGCAGCAGCGCCTCGGCGTCGGTCGGATCGCTGACGCCGACGGCCATGCGCGCGCCCGCCTCGTAGAGGATGTCACGCTCATCGCCGATGTCGTCGCTGGGGTTGCCGAGCACGAGGAGGTCGCGGCGCTCGAGCTCGAGCTGGAGCGCATCGACGTACAGGCGGTCGGTGGAGGGCGAGAGGTCGCGCAGGACGAGGACCGTGCGCTTGGCGCCCTCGTCACTGCCCGCACGGGGAGCGCAGTCCCCGAGCGCGTCGAGCTCGCGCTCGAGCTGGCGGCTCCACTGGCTGCGCAGGGCTTCGAGACGCTCGCCTTCGCGCTGCGCGAGGTCGACGTCGCTCTCGGCGTCGGCGCGGCGATGCAGGGTCTCGGCGGGCTGCGAGCCGCCGGCGCGCGCGTTCGCCGCACCCTCGACCTCACCCTGCCAGAACCCCGGGAGCTCGATCTCGCCGCTCTGCACGAACTCACGGCCCTCGGCGTCCTCGACGCACCAGGCGGCGGGGTCGGACTGGAACGTCACGGTGGAGGCGCTGTGGCTCTGCGAGGCCATGTGGCTCTCTTCGATCGCCAGGATCCCGAGGCCGGCGAGCCCGGCCAGGAAGAACATGCCGATGAAGGCAGCGACGAGCGTGCGGCCGGTCGAGCGGCGGCGGGTCTTCACGGCGGTGTTCGTCGCCGCGGGGCGCGGGCCCTTGGCGGACGTCCGGTGCGCGGCCGTGGTGGCGCGCGCGCCGAAGCCGGCGCGCAGATCCGCGGGCGGCAGGTCGAAGTCGCGGCGGCCGTTGACCGACGGGAGGTCGGCGGGGCGAACCTTCCAGGGGTCGTTCGCCGCGAGCACGGTGCGGATGTCCGCGAGCATCTCGCGGGCGTCCTCGTAGCGGCCGTCCACGTCCGCCATCGCGCGTCGGACGATCCACTGCACGACCTCGGGGCAGCGCTTGCTGAGCCGCGAGAGGCTGCCCTGGGCGGGGAAGCTGTTCTCGACGAGCGCGAACAGCACCGCGCCGGTCGAGTAGATGTCGAACTTGACGCCGTTGACCTCGTGCACCTTCACGCCGCGCAGCGCCTGTCGCACCATCTCCGGATCGCGGAAGTACTCGGTGCCGTGGGTGGTCAGCGTCATGGCCGAGGCGAGCGGCGTGACCAGGCCGAGGTCGACGAGGTGCGCGCGACCGTCGCTGACGATCAGGTTGCTCGGCTTGATGTCCTTGTGCCACAGCCCATGGCCGTGAAAGGCGTCGAGCGTGTAGAGCAGGTCGCCCACGTAGCCGAGGGCTACGCGCAGCTGGCGATCGGCGAGACCCGACGGGCTGGCGGAGCCGTGCATGCGCTCGCAGACCAGGTCGAGGCTGTCCCCCGGGACGTACGGCATCACGTAGTAGAAGTTCTTCTCGTTCAGCTCGTGGTCGAGCACGAGGCCCGTCTTGCGCGCAGCCTCGAGCGCGCGGCTCTCCCGCACGATCTGGGGCATGGTCGAGCCGGTCTGCAGGCTGAAGGCCTTGATCACGACGGTGCCCGGATCGGCGAAGCCCGCGTCGCGGAACTGCTGGGTCTTCTCTGCGCGGGGCTTGGCGAGGAACAGGCGCGCGCCCGATCCGCCGGCCGGAAGGACGCCGGTGACCTTGTAACCGTCGAACTTGCCGTCGCGGACGCTCGAGCCGCCGGTGCGCGGCGCGCGGGCGACGACCTCGGGGATGCGTCGCTCGACGCCGTCCGTGATCAGGCCCATTCCGATGAAGTGCAGCGGGTTGCCGAAGGCCACTCGATAGACGCCGAGACCGAAGCTGATCGCTTCGTCCTCGAGGGCGCGACCGTAGTGCTTGAACATGTCCCAGCGGAAGAACAGCAGGTTCAGCACCGCGAGGGGAATCAGCACCAGGGCGGTCAGCAGCGCGCCGACCGTGCGGAACGCGTCCGCGATCATGCTGCGCAGGAAGTGCAGCGTGTGGCCGACGAGGAAGGCGAGTCCGCGGCCGAAGCCGCCGAGCGCCCAGATGAGGCCTTGGGTGCCCTTGATCAGGCCCCAGATCGCCAGCACGGCGCCCGAGACGATCAGAGCAGCAGCGACGACGACCTTCAGAAAGACGATGGCTCCGGCGGTCATGGGGTCTCCTGGATAGGTCCTAGTAGGAAGTCGCCGGTGAGGCGCTGTCGGAAGGGTTCGTGCCGTCCTCCGACTGACTGAGGCGGTGGTAGATCTCGGCGACGGCCTCGTCGAAGTGGCTGTCCTCCTCCTTTGTGGGATTCAGGTCGAGCCCGTTTCGCTCCAGCTCCGTCATTTCCTCGTCCGTGAAGCTGTACCGCGAGAAGACCTCGAACATTCGCTCGCGCAGGAGCTTCCGGACCGCAGTGAGCCGGCGACTGACGGTGGGGGGGCTGATTCCGAGGTCGGCCGCGACGTCGCGACCGGTGCGCCCGTCGAGCACTCGCATGCGGTAGACGGCGAAGTCCATGAACTCGCAGTCGCGTTCGACCTGGCGCAGGGCGGCGCCGACCTTGGCCTCGAATACGGCGCGCTCGTAGGCCTCCTGCGGTCCCTTCTGAAGGCTCGGCGCGCGCAGCTCGTCCTCGAGGCTGCGCGGCTTCACGCCGGCGCCACGCTTGAGCGCGTTGCGTCGATCCATCTCGTCACCGAGCGTGTAGCGCGCGATGGCGAGCAGCCAGGTCGAGAAGCGCGCGCCCTTGGACGGGTCGTGGCGATCGATCGCCGTCGAGAGGGCCGTGAGCGTCTCCTGGGAGAGGTCCTGGACGGTCTCCTGGCCGATGCGACCTTTGCCCCAGCGCGACAGCTGAGAGCGCAGGACGGGCCCGAACGTCTCCCAGAGGTCGAACCAGGCCTGGGGGTCGCGCGCCCGCAGGCGCTTCACGAAAGAGGTCGTGAGGTGATTCAAGGGGGGTGGCGTCTCCGAGGGCGATTCTACGGGGAGAGCGCGGATCGCGGGGCGCGGGCCGGGTCCCCCCTGAGCGTGCCCTCTATCGGGATCCACCGCTCATTATTCGATCGACGGACCCAATTCCGGCCTTTTCGAGCCCGCCCTGAAATCCCGGGGGGCGCCTTCCCAGAAACCCTGTGAACCACACAGGTCGGGTCGAATCGCCCGACGGTCCAACCGAGGTCCGGTCCAAGCAGGACCCGACCAAACAGACTGACCCGCCCGACGGGCACAAACGGAGCCACACCCATGTTCAAGTCCTTCTTCAAAGTCGGTCTCGGCCTCACGGTCCTCACCGGCGCCGCGCTTGGCGGGGCGCTTCTGATTGCGGGCCCGCAGCGGACGCACGCCGTCATCGACCAAGTGCACACCAACCTGCTCGATCAGATCGACACCAACATCGACGACCCGGCGAAGCTGCGCAGTCAGCTGCGCGACTTGGAGTCGGAGTACCCGAAGCGCATCGGTCAGGTCCGCACCGACCTCGCGGAGCTGCGCCAGCAGATCCGCCAGCTGACCCGCGAGCAGACCATCTGCCAGCGCGTCGTCGAGATGGCGCAGGCCGACCTGCAGTCGCTCGAGCCCGTGCTGAACGAGGCCACGGCCCAGCGCGCGGCCTCCGGCAGCGGCGCCGTCCGCGTCGTCGCCTGGGAGGACAAGGTCTACAGCTACGACCGCGCCTCGAAGCAGCTCGGCCAGGTGCGCAACACCATCCTGAACTACACGAACCGTGGCGCCGACGCCAAGCACGACCTCTCCTACCTGGAGCAGCAAGAGCTGCGCCTCGACGAGCTGCTCGTCACCCTCGAGAACGAGCGCGCTCAGTTCGCCTCGCAGATGATCCAGCTCGACCGTCAGGTCGACGCGATCGCTCGCAACGAGCGACTGATCGACCTCCTCGAGGAGCGCAACAAGACGATCGAGGAGTGCAGCAACTACGAGGCGATCAGCCTCGACGGTGTGACCGAGCGCTTCGCGATGGTCCGCGCCCGCCAGCAGGCGGAGCTTGAGATGCTCTCGAGCTCTCAGCAGCAGATGGACTACGAGGACATGGCCCGCATGGAGATCTCCCATGGTGTCGAGCACGCCGAGCCGCTGCCGATGCCGATGACGCAGCTGACCGCGACGAAGTAGTCTCGATCTCGACCTCGGCGACGCCCGGGTGCAGCGCACCCGGGCGTCGCTGTGTACGTTCCCGCCGCCCGGTGCGCCCGCGCGGCCCGGAACTCGCGGGCGTCGCGCCGAGCCAGCGGGCCGCCCGGCTGCTAGGCTGCTGGTCTTCACCCCATGAACGCCGAAGCCCCCTCGACCTCGAACGCCGCGCTGCGCGCCTGCCCGACCTGCGGGCTCGTGCAGCGCGTGCCGTCGCTCTCGGCGACGGAGCAGGCCCGCTGCACGCGCTGCGACGGGCTCGTCGTCTGCGGCGCGCGCAGTGCGCAGGGCAACAGCGGCGCGCTCGCCGCCGCGCTCGCAGCGCTGTTGCTCTACCCGTTCGCGGTCAGCCTGCCGATGATGCGCCTCGAGCGCTTCGGTCACGCGACCGAGGCCAGCATCTGGAGCGGCAGCCTCGGCCTCCTGCGCGAGGGCGAGCTGTTCGTCGGCGGGATCGTGCTGCTGTGCTCGGTCGTGCTGCCGCTGCTCAAGCTCAGCGGCCTCGTCTTTCTCTGCCTGAGCGAGCGCTTCTCCGCGAAGCACCGCGGCAGCTTCTATCGGGCCATCGAGCTCGCCGGCCGCTGGGGGATGCTCGACGTCCTGCTGGTCGCCGTCGTCGTCGCCTGGGTCAAGGTTGGGGACCTCGTGCAGGTCTCCGCCGGACCGGCGGCCGCTGCCTTCACCGCCTGCGTCCTGCTGAGCCTGGTCGCCAGCGCGCGCTTCGATCCCCACGCGTTGTGGCGTGAATCCAAAGCCAGTTCTCCCGCCTGACCCATGGCCGAATCCGACGAACTCCCGAGCGCGCGCGTCGCGCCCGCGCCCAAGAGCCGCGCCGCGTGGCTTCCGCTCTCGGCGCTCTTCTTCGCGATCTACCTCGCGGTCGACGTCTGGCGCAGTCAGGGGCCCGTGCTCACGATCTACGCGCAGGAGGGCTACGGTCTCGCTGAGGGCGACCCGCTGCGCTACCGCGGCATCGACGTCGGCGCGATCCACGACGTGGAGCTCGACGAGGACCTCGACCGCATCGAGCTGACCGTGCGGCTGGAGCCGGAGGCCGCTGCGCTCTGCCGCGACGGCACGCGCTTCTGGGTCGTCCGCCCGCAGGTCAGCGTGGACAGCGTCAGCGGCCTCGACACGATCGTCGGCGCGCGCTACCTCAGCGTCGCCCCTGGCGCGCTCGAGGCTCCGGCCCGCTACGAGTTCACCGCTCTCGAGGAGGCGCCGGCGCCGGCCGCTGTTGAAGAGGGCGGCCTGGAGCTGCGGCTCGAGGCGGACCAGCGCAGCGGTCTCTCGGCCGGGGCGCAGCTCACGTTCCGTGGCGTGCCCGTCGGCACCGTTCTCGCGACGCGCCTCGCCTCGGACGCGACAGGCATCGAGATCGACGCCTACGTCCAGCGGGACTACGCGGGGCTCGTGCGAACGAACACACGCTTCTGGCGCACGGGCGGACTCTCGGTCAACCTCGCGCTCACCGGCGGGCTGTCCGTCGAGGTCGACTCCTTGCGCCAGCTGGTCGTCGGCGGCATCGCGTTCGCCACGCCGAATGCGCCCGGGGCGCCCGCGCTCGACGGGGCGGAGTTCGAGCTGCTGGCGGAGGCGCCGGGCGACGCGGCGAAGTGGAGTCCGAGCCTGACCCTCGGCGAGTCCGCCTGGACGCCGGTCGACCTCGGCGGCCGCCACGTGCCGGTCGCGCTGGAGTTCGAGAAGGGCCTGCTCTCCAGCGACAAGCGGCGCGACGGCTGGGCGATCGCGATCCCGGGCGGCGTGCTCGGTCCCCGTGTGCTGCTGCGCACGCCCGACGAGGCCCGCGACGGCTCGACGTCGCTCGTCATCGACGGCGCGCCGGCGGCGCTGAACGACGAGCCGCTGTGGGAGTCCGCAGCCCTCGTGCTGCTGTCGCACGAACACGGCGCGCAGGACACCCTCTCGCCGCGCGACGTCGCGTTCGGCCCCGAGCTCCAGGACTGCCTCGTCGTCGTCCCCGGCGGGGAGTCCGTGCCCATCTCGCGGGCGCGCCTGCGCGCCACCGAGGCGGGCTGGCAGCTGGACGACGCCCTCACCGAGCGCAGCTGGCCGAACGGCGCGCTGGTGCTGGGGAGCGTCTCCGAGCGCTTCGTGGGGATGCTCGTCGACGACGACGCCGGACTGCGCATCGTCCCGTTCGTGGCCGAGCTCTGGTGAGCGGCGCGCGCGCGGCTCAGGGCTGGTAGGCCGCGCGGTACGGTCGCTGCTCGCGGTAGAGC
>CAYGST010000193.1:6641-8280 GCA_964352415.1 uncultured Planctomycetaceae bacterium
GCGCGCGGCTCAGGGCTGGTAGGCCGCGCGGTACGGTCGCTGCTCGCGGTAGAGCTGCAGACGCTCCTCGACTCCGCGGGCGAGCTCCGTCGCGTTCGCTCCGCGCGCAATCTCGAGGGCGCGCTCCGCGGTCTGCTGCGCCTCCGTGAAGCGCCCGATCTCGGCGAAGCTCATCGCGAGAAGGTCGAGGGCCTGCGGGTTCGCGGCGCTACCGGCGGTGAGCCGCTGCGCGTACTGCAGCGCTTCACGGCCGTCTCGCACGGCAGGGTCGGGGTGGCACGCGAGCAGCCGGATCGCGGCCTCGACGCTCCAGGGATCGGGAGCGAGCTGCAGGACCCGGCGCAGGTGCGGCAACGACGCCCTTGCCTCGCCGCCCTGCAAGAGGAGCAGCGCGAGGTTACGGTGGGCCTGCGCATAGTCGGGCGCGACGGCGACGGCGCTGCGCAGCTCGCGGATTGCGTCCTCGCGCCGCCCGGCCTGGCCGAGCGCGGCGCCGTAGTTCGCGTGGAAGCGGAAGTCGCCCGCGAGGTGCGGCGCGGCGTCGACGAAGTGCGGCAGCGCGGCGCGCGCCTCGCCCTGCATCAGCAGGATCGTCGCCAGGTTGTAGTCGACGGTGTAGAGGTCCGGATCGAGGCGCTTCGCCTCGCGCGCCGACGCGAGCGCCTCGGCGTAGCGTCCCTCCTGCAACCACAGCGCCGCGAGCGAGTCGTGGGCGCGCGCGTTCTCCGGGTAGATGGCGAGCACGTCGCTCCAGAGCGCCCCGGCGTCGGACCAGACCACGCAGCGCCCGGCTGTCGCTCGCGCCAGCGGCACGGCGAGAAGCACGAGCAGCGCCCCGGCCACGAGTCCACGCTGCGCGACAGGGAGCCGCTCGAGGAGCCGAGCGCCGCCCGCGACGGCGAGCGCCACGAGGCCGGCCAGCGGCAGGTACATGCGGTGCTCGGCGAGCCACTCACCGGTGATCGGGATCACGCTCGAGCTCGGGGCGAGCGCGGCGAAGACGGTGAGTCCGACCCACCCGGCGGGGTTGCGCCGAAGGAAGCCCCAGATGCTCGCGGCGAAGAGCGCGACCACGAGCGCGCCGGGGAGCAGCGCGGGACCCCACGTCGTGACGGGCGGCCAGCCCGAGTAGTCGGCGGCGAGTCCGCTCGGCCAGACGCCGAGGCGCAGGTAGTGCACGAGGCCCTGGGCCTGCGTGCGCAGGTAGTCGACGCTGGAGAGCTCGCGCCCGAAGCCCACGGCGACGCCTCGCTCGGCGGTGGCGAGGGCGAGGCCGAGCACGATCCAGGTGGCGGCGAGCGCCGCGTAGGTCGAGCGCCGCCCGCGCAGAGCCTCGCGGAAGCTCGCGCTGACGAACGTGCGGTCGTAGGCCAGGATCACGAGCGGCAGCGAGACCGCCACCTCCTTGCTCGCCATCGCGCCCACGCTCGCGAGCACGGCGCTGACTACATCGTGACTGGCGACAAGGATCTGCTCGAGTGGCCCGACCAGCGCCCGCCGGTACTCGCGCCGACTGCGTTCGCCGAGCTGGTGGGGGAGTAGGGGGGCGTGTCGCTCTGCGAATGCTTTGCTAATGGCAGCCAGCGGCAAGGAGCGGCAGCGAGCGGCAAGTAGCCCCCGGGCAGGTCGCCAGTTGCCG
>CAYGST010000194.1:0-8273 GCA_964352415.1 uncultured Planctomycetaceae bacterium
GTGCTGATCGTGGGCTCCGACGGTCGCGTGCTCGGCGATGCGCGCGCGGATCTCGATCACGCGCTGCGGAAGGAGCTCGCCTCGCGTCCGCGCGGCAGCGAGCAGCGCACGTCGCCGGGCGGTCGTGATCCGCTGATCACAGCGCGCTGGCTGGTCGAGGGCGGGGAGTTCGAGCGCGCGCGCAAGCTCCTGCAAGAGGAGACGAGCGCCGCTGCTTTCCTGTTCGAGGCCGAGATGTCCCGCCGCGAGCACGACGTGAGCGGCTGGGACGCGGCGCTGACCCGGGCGGAGCGCGCGGCCGACGCCGCGCAGCACGCCGCGGCTCTCGCGCTCGAACGCGCGGCGCAGCTCGTCGCGCGCGGCGAGTCGCCGGCGGCGGCCGAGGCGCTCTCGGCCCTGATCGCGTCGTGGCCAGACGCTCCCGAGGCCTTCGAGGCGCGCTACTGGCTCGGCGCCATCGACTTCGCTGAGCGCGACGGCGACGGCGCCCGCGAGCGCTGGGAGTCGCTCTGCGCCGACGCCCCCGCGTCCCGCTGGGCCTGGCTCGCGGCGGCGAGCCTGCGCTCGACGGCCTTCGCGCTGAACGGCGGTGCGACGCTCTCGTGGCCGACGGCGGAGGCCCTCGCCGCCTATCGGCCGGCCGAGCCGAAGCCGGTGGCTCCTCGCGGGGCCCGCCGCGCCCACGCCGAAGCGCTCGCCGCCCTGCTCGATCTGCAGCGGGCGGACGGCGCCTGGATTTGCGCCGGCGAGGCGACGAACGAGCTCGACGACGACGAGCCGGACAACCTCTCGCAGGCGATCAGCGCCCTCGCGACGCGCGCGCTCCTGCCGCACGTCGACGACGACCTCACGCGCGCCGCTGCGACGGCGGGTCTGGAGCAGGTGATCGCGCAGCTCGAGCGCGACCTCGCGCTGGACGCGCCGATTCGCTTCATGGACTACACCGTGTGGAACCGTGCCTCGCAGGTGCGGCTCCTCGCGGACTCCCTCGCGTCCGGTTTCGGCGAGCGAGAGCGCGTTGCCAAGGCGCTCGACGCGGCCTTGATCGATCTGCGCGCGCGCCAACACCCGACGGGCGGCGGCTGGTCCTACTTCGTGAGCGGCTCGATCGGAGGCTCGGACAACCCGATGACGCAGTCGATCAGCTTCACGACGGCCTGGGTCGTACTGGCCCTCGCCGAGGCCGAGGCAGCGGGCGCTGCCATGCCGGAGGGCCTCGTCGAGGAGTCGGTGGCCTGCCTCGAGCGCATGCGCGACGGGGAGGATGCGTTCGTCTACATGCTGCACCACGGGAACGAGGCGCAGGGCCGCGGGACGAAGGCGCCGAGCTCCGCGGGCCGCATGCCGCTGTGCGTGCTCGCGCTCATGAAGCACGGCAAGGCCGACCTCGACGAGCTGCGTCACGCGCTCGAGCTGTTCACGACCTACCGCGCCGGTCTCTCGTGGCAGGTGGGGCGCGCGCTGATGCATGCAGGTCCCTACGCGGAGGGCTCGCACTGGGTGCTGTTCGACTACGCGACGGCGGCGGAGGCCCTGCGCGAGCTGCCGCTCGAAGAGCGCGGCGAGCACCGCGCCCCGTTGCTCGAGCTCTTGCTCGATGCGCGCCGCGCGGACGGGACGTTCCTCGACAACCCGCTGATCGGTCGCGACTTCGGGACGGCGATGGCCGTTCCTGCGCTCGAGGATCTGGGGGCCGCGCGCTAGGGGAGACGCCGCGCGATCGTTACTCGTCCTCGGGCCCGCTCGGAGCGATCTCGTCGTCGTCGCCGGTGTAGCCGAGCATCTTGAGCTGCTCGATCTCAGCCGCATCGAGGCGCCGATCGCTGCTCTCCGTGAGGAGCTCGCGCGCGGCCCGATCGCGCTGCGCATCCAGCTTGGCCTGCAAGGACCGAACCACTTCTGGTCGCTCGATGACGAGGTTCTTCGTCTCTCCCGGATCGACCTCGAGATCGAACAGCTTCTGCTGGCCGTTGTCCTCGTTCACGATCAGCTTGTAGCGCCCCAAAACGATCGAGCGCAGCTCCCTCGGCCGCGGCCCGTACATGTCGGTACGCATCGAGTACAGCTCCCGCGGCCCTCGGTCCTCTGACTCGGCGTACGCCATCAGCGAGGATCCCCGGTCCTGATCGGAAGGCGGCGCGTCGAGCACCTGCCGCAGCGTCGGCAGCAGGTCGATGTTCCCGACGTTCGCAGCCGAGCGCCCGCGCGGCCCGTCCGTCCCGAGCCGCACGATCAGCGGCACGTGCGTGAGCTCGGAGTAGAGCGTCCACTTGTGCCCCGTCCGCCCGTGATCGAGGAACTCCTGCCCGTGGTCCGCGGTGACGAGCACCAGCGTCTCCTCCCCGAGCTGGAGCTCGTCGAAGATCGCGCGCAGGTTCTCGTCGACGTTGCGGATCTCGCTGCGGTAGGCCGCGCGGTCCGTCATGCGATCCTCCGGCACCGGCGGCGCGCCCTCGGGCAGCCACTCGTCGTGACGCTCGTAGGGCTCGTGCGGGTCCATGTAGTGCAGGTACAGGAAGAACGGCTCCGCCCCGAGGATCTCGTCCTTCCACTCGAGCAGCTGCTCGTTCAGGCGGCGGGCGCCGCTCTCGGCGAAGCCCTCGAGGTAGCGGAAGCGGTCGAAGCCGTCCGCGAAGCCCATCGGGGCGTCGATGTTGATGTTGTCCGTGACCGCGAAGGTCGCGTAGCCGCGGCTCTTCATGAACTCGGGGAGGGTCTCGAGCTCGGAGGGGATGCGGTTCAGCTCGTTCTTCGTAGCGCCCTTCGGCTGCTTCGCGAGGAGGCCTTGGACGACGCCGTGCTCGTTCGGGTGGCGCGACGTGAAGATCGAGGCGGTGGCGGGCGCGGTCCAGGAGGAGGCCGCCCACGCGTTCTCGAACACGAGGCCTTCCGCGGCGAGCTGCGCCAGGAAGGGCGCGTTCGCGAGGTCGCCGCCGTAGGGCGGCAGGTCGTCGGCGCGCAGCGTGTCGATTACCACGACCACCACGTTGGGCGGCGGGGGCACGGACTCGCCGCAGGCGGCGAGCGACAGCAAGCCGGCGAGCAGCAGCGCGAACGACCGCATCGATGACTGCCTGGGCCGAGGCCGCACGCGATCAGAAGACCGGGTAGCGGAATTCGCCGTCGCCGGAGTCGCCTTCCATCAGGATCAGCACGGCGACGCCGATGAGCATCAGCACGAGCGGTGCCACGATCCAGATCCAGTTCTCCTTGAAGAAGCTGCCCATGAGGTTCCTTGAGGTGTGCGGTTGAGGACGGCCGGGAGGGCCGGTTCGGTGCGAAAGTGTACCCCGGTGTCCGCGGCGGGGGCGGCTCGGATCGGCGCTTGGCCGTTCGGAGATCGGGTACGATCGAAGCACCCCCAAACCCTCATCCTTGCCCATGAGTCTCCACCTCCGCCCGCCCGTGCTGTTCGGCATGGGCCTCGCTCTCGCCGCGGCGTTCGCCTGTCGAGCCGCTGACTCGACCGACCCGACGCCGCCCGACCGGGCTCGGCGGGCCGAGGCGCGCGCGCTGCCGCGGCCCACCGAGCACCTCCTCGACGAGGGCGCGGAGGCGCGGCACAAGCAGGCTCGGAAGGACTGGATGCGCGAGATGCATCGCGCCGGTCCCGGAGTCGACTGGCAAGCGATCGAACGCGCGAACGGCGAGCGCGAGATGGCCAGGCGGACGGCCCTGCAGGCGCAGGGCGAGGCGCAGCTCGGGCTCACGCTGTGGACGGAGGTCGGCAGCCGCAACCAGGCTGGGCGCATGCACTGGGCGGCGCCCTCGCCCGATGGCACGCAGCTGTACGGCGCCTCCGCACTCGGCGGCGTCTGGCGCGCGGGCGCGGACGGGAGTGGCTGGGTGCCGCTCGGCGACAACCTCTACGGCGGGTCGCGCCGGCTGATCGTCGTGCCGGGGCTCACACCGGCGGATCCAGACGCGATCCTCTCGGCGACGAGCGGCAATCAGGTGCGCCTGAGCCGCGACGAGGGCGCGACGTGGTCGGTCCCCAGCGGCTTGGGAAACTTCCAGTCGATCCGCGCGCTCGAGGTGCTGCAGGACGCGGCTGCGACGATCCTAGTGCTGGGGCGTGCGGGCAACCAGGCGCGCCTGTGGGCCTCGGCCGACGGCGGGCAGAGCTTCCAGGTGCGCTGGACGGCTAGCAGTGACGGGAACCCGTCGCTCTTCGTGCCGCGCTTCGGGGCGGGCTCGGCGGACACGCTCTACCTGCTGCATCGCGGCCGGCTCTACGTGTCCACGGACCTCGGCTTCAACTTCACGCAGCGCAGCACCCTCGACGGCGCCGCGACGGACGGCTGGTTGGTCGGCAGCGAGGCCGGTGCGCCCACGCTCTACGCCTCGCTGCTGACGGGCAACGACTGGCGCCTGCACTGCTCGGACGATGCGGGCGCCTCGTGGACCTTCGTCAACGACATGAGCGGCTACTGGAGCGCGCTCGAGGCTTCGAGCAGCGATCCGCTGCTCGTCTCCTACGGCGGCGTGGAGTGCTGGCGCTCGACGAACGGCGGCGCGAGCTTTGCGCGCGTCAACGGCTGGGGCGAGTACTACGGGGATCCCCTGAACAAGCTGCACGCGGACATCCAGGGCCTCGTCTGCCTGCCGGACCCCGGCGCGCCCGGCGTCGGCGAGACGTGGTACGTGTGCACGGACGGCGGGCTCTACGCGAGCACGGATCGTCTGCAGTCGGTGACGAACCTCTCGCTCGACGGGCTCGGCGTCAGTCAGTACTACGCGACGCACACCTCGTCCGCGGACAGCGCGCGCATCGCGGCGGGATCCCAGGACCAGGGCTATCAGATCGGCACGCTGCAGGCGTCGACGGGGCCCGGGCCCTCGACGGACTTCGATCAGGTCATCAGCGGGGACTACGGCCACCTGACGAGCGGCGACGGGACGCACGGGCTGGTCTACTCGACCTACCCCGGCTTCATCCTCGTGCAGGAGGGGGCGACGAACCCGATCCTGCGCACGCTGGACTTCCCGCCCGGTGCCAGCCACCTCTGGCTGCCTCCTGTGGTCGCCGACCCGCTCGATCCGGAGCACCTGTTCTTCCTCGGCGACCGGCTGTGGCGCTACGAGCGCGTGAGCGCTTCGGGGTGGAGTCGCCAGCAGCACTCGGCCCAGAGCTTCGCCGGCGGGGCAGCGTCGTACCTGACGGCGATGGCGTTCGCGCCGTCCGACCCGAGCCGCGCGTACGCGGTGAACGACCGCGGCCGCTACTTCGTCTCGAACGACCACGGCGCCTCCTGGAGTCAGGCGCCCGAGGACGGACCCAACTCGCACTACTTCTACGGGAACGCGCTGTGCGTGAACCCGGTCGTTCCGGACGAGGCGTTCTCCGGCGGCTCCGGCTACTCGGGCCCAGGCGTGTGGCGCACGACCGACGGGGGAACGAGCTGGCAGGCGGCCTCGTCCGGGCTGCCCTCGACCCTCGTCTACGACCTGGCCTTCGCGGGCGACGGATCTGGCGACGTGTTCGCCGCGACCGAGGCGGGCGCCTGGCACTTCGACCGCTCGACGGACACCTGGAGCAACGCGATGCAGCCCGGGACGCCGTTGACGCTGTACTGGTCGGTCGAAGCCGTCCCCGGCGAGGCCGTGATGCGCTTCGGCACCTACGGGCGCGGCATCTGGGACTACCGAGTTCCGCCCGGCAGCAACGGCAGCTGGACCAGCTACGGAGAGGGCGCTGGCGCGGCGAACACGTTGACCCTGTCGTCACCGACGGCGCCGAACGTCGGGCAAGCGCTGCGCTTCGAGGCCTCCGGCGCGGTCCTCGCGCCGTCGGGCACGTCGGGCTGGCTGCTGGCCGGACGCCTGCGGGGGCAGCTCCCCATGTTCGGTGGCGTCCAGCTCGTCGACCAGGTGGTGCGCGTCTTCCCGCTCGTTCCGGACGGCCAGGCGATCGGGGGGCTCGATCGCTATGCCTTTCAGTTCGTGCTGCCGGATCTCCCGATCCTGATCGCGACGACGTTCCGCTTCCAGGCGGTGATCCCCGACGCGACGGTGCCGGGCGGGCATGCCCTATCCAACGGACTCGAAGCCGTCTTCGGGCAGTAGCGCGAGGGCAGCGGGAGGCAGCCCCTCGACGCCTGAAGCCTCGCGCCGAACGCAGCGCGCCCGCCCCCGGCTCGAAGCCGACGGCGGGGGCACGTTGCCGGACCTTCGCGCCTAGAAGAGCGTGTAGATGAACGGCGCCACGAGCGGCGACGAGGCGGCCACGACGAGCAGGGAGCCGATCGTCAGCAGGATCGTGACCAGCGGCATCAGGTACCAGTGACCGCGCAGCGTGAAGGCCTTGAGCAGCTCGAGGATCGTGCTCACCCGGCGGCCGAGCTTGTAGATCACGAAGCCGAGGATGCCGAACACGAAGACGATCAGGATCCCCTGGGCCATCTGCGGCGGCACCAGCGCGAGCAGCTTCGTTCCACCGATCACGATGGTGAAGATCATTCCCAGCATGGCACCGACCTTGAGCGGCGGCTGCCAGACCGGCTCGTCCTTGTAGGTCAGGTAGTAGAGCGTCGTCAGCGCGATCCACAGCCCGACGTACCAGCGGATCCAGCCCGGCATCGTGGGGCGCTGATCGAGCTGGGCGAGGACCGCGTCGAAGTCGGTCTCGCTGGTCACGGCCTGTTCGGCGGGGAAGACCCCGGCCGAAACCAGGCTGGCGTCGAGGAACTCAGCGAAGTGGCGGTTGCCGGTCGGCGAGAGGTGCCAGTCGACCGCATAGTGCATCGACTCGCCCGTGCTCTCGATCGCGTCCTTCAGCGCCTGGCGCGCGTCGAGGGCCTCGATGTCGTTGCGCGAGCAGAGCTCGAGCATCGTCAGGATCGGACCGTCGGGGTGGAAGCTGTCGAGGGACTCGAGGCCGAGGCGCTCGGTGGCGAAGGTCTCACCGAACGCGGGCTCAAGCGCGGCGTGGGAGGGGATCGGGGCGACCACGAGGCGCGCGCCGAGCTCGTCACACTTCTGCTTGAGCGCGATCAGCGCGCCTTCGGTCCGCAGGACGGCGTCCGTCAGGAAGCCGGTCGGCGGGAGCACGACCGAGGAGAACTCGCTGAGGAGCTCCCGCGAGCCGCCTTCGGGGCGGTAGGTGTGTCCCTGCGGCGCCGCGCCGCCGAACAGCTGCGCCAGGCGGCCGATCGCGAGGGACTCGAAGAAGCCCTTCTCCGCGGGCGCGGTGAACGGGCCCTGGTGGTCGAGCCGCCCGGCCTGGTCGAAGCGAGGCTTCTGCTTGCCGAAGTAGTCCTTCTGGCCGTTCCAGTAGAGGTCGTTGTCGTACGGGAACAGCAGGACGAGGTCCGGCTGGAACGCGTCGCCGTTCTCGAGCAGCCAGACGACCTCCTGGTCGGTCGAGTAGCCCTCGGTACCAGCGTTGAGGACGTCGACTGAGCGGCCCTCCGCCTGCCACTTCATCTCGAGCTGCTCCACGAACAGGTCACGGCGCTCGACCGTGTAGCCGAGCGTGAACGAGTCGCCGAGGCAGAGGACGCGGTACGTGCCCTCCGGCTTGGCGGCGGACGTCATCGGGTCCTCGCGCAGGCCGAGGTCGTTGATCTCGAGCGTGACGTCGTACTCCTTCGTCGAGCGGTTGAGCACCGCGCCGGGGCGCTTGCTCCAGCCGAGCGCCTCGTCGAAGTCGTTGATGGTCTTCGCCGGCCCCATGCCGATCAGGCGCAGGCCGCCCTCGAAGACGCCGAGAGCGATAAAGACGCTGACGAGCAGCGCGAGCAGAACATTGATGGCCTTCATGGTCGTCGGTCTCCTCGCTCAGCTCACCATCGCGGTGACGGAGTCACCTTCGTGGCGCAGGTGGAAGCGGGTGTCGGCGAGCTTCTTCTTCGCGTCCTCGCGCACGATGTAGTTGTTCATGAACAGGAGGTCCATGCCCGAGAGGCTGAAGGTGTTGAACGCGTGGCTGGGGTGCTCGACGATCGGCTCGCCCTTCAGGTTGAACGAGGTGTTCATCACAACGGGCACGCCGGTGATCTCGCCGAAGCGCTCGATCATCCGGTGGTAGCCGGGGTTCGTGTCCTTGAAGACGGTCTGCAGGCGGCCGGAGCCGTCCTCGTGCGTGATCGCGGGGAGCACGGAGCGCTTCTCTTCGCGAACGGGCGTCACGTAGAGCATGAAGCGCGCCGGGAAGTGCTTCTCCGCCTCGGGGATCTCGAAGAACTCGTTCGCGCGCTCCTCGAGCACCGACGGAGCGAAGGGGCGGAAGGCCTCGCGGAACTTGATCTTGGCGTTGAGCTTCTCCTTCATCT
>CAYGST010000195.1:0-8255 GCA_964352415.1 uncultured Planctomycetaceae bacterium
GCCCTCGGCTCCGAGGGCTCGCGTTCGTCCGCGGGCCGGCGCGCGGCGCGCCAGTGGAGGGTCAGGGCGAGCGGGGCGGCGACGTGACAGGCGCGCAGGCCGACCTCGGACCAGCTGGCGAGTCCGAAGGCCGTCACGCGGCTGGCGGCGGTCACGGCGGCCCAGAAGGTCATGTAGGCGGCGACGGGGCGCCAGCGGCGGGTCAGGACGAGCGCGGCCACGATGAGGTCGATCCAGCCGATCGCGGTGAGCAGCGCGCGGGCCTCGGCCTCGCTCCAGCGCCAGCCCGCGAGCTCGCGCGCGCTGACGAGGATCAGGTCGAGGAAGTACGCGTTGTGCTGCAGCGCCTCGTAGCCGTGCGCGACGAAGGTCAGGGCGACGGCGACGCGCAGCACGAAGACCGTCGCGGCGCCGCTTGCGACGCCGAGCAGCAGCAGGGCGAGCGGCGCGCCGTAGCGCGCGGCCTGCGCCGCCGGTGCGAGGTCCGTGAACGGACCCCCGCCGCGCAGCGCGGCGGCGACCGCCAGCGCGAGGAACCACGCGGCGACGGAGGCGCAGGCGAGCCGCGCTCCGCACAGGAGCACGGCGAACGCGCTCATCGCGAGCGCCAGCGCCGCGCCGCGGTCGACCCACGTCGCCGTGGACTCCGCGAGCCCCCAGTCGACGAACAGCAGCCCGTTGACAGCGGTCGGACGCTGCCAGGCGACCCACGCGGCCGTCAGGGCCGCGATCGCGACGCCGAGGCGCAAGGGGAGGTCGAGCGAGCGCGCGGACATGGGCCGCATCCTAGCGGATCACCCGCGACGAGTCGGAGTCGCGCCCATCGTCACCGGGGGCGAGCCGCCAGGAACGGGCGCGGACCCGACAGTCCGAGGACGTCCGGGCCCGCGCCGCTGCGAGGCACAAGACCCCACAGCTCAGCAGCGCCGATAGCTCACCGGGGCGCTACGGAGGTTGCTCGGTAGCTACTGGACCTCGAAGCAGGAGACCGGGTGGCCGCCTGACTTCACCTCGAGCGAAGGGCGCTCGGTCTCGCAGCGATCGACCTTCACCGGGCAGCGGCCCGCGAAGGCGCAGCCGGTCGGCAGCACGTACGGGCTCGGGACGTCGCCCTGGAGCACGGTCAGCGGCCGGCGGTCGTCCGGATCGTTGACCGGGTTCGAGCCGAGCAGGGCCTGGGTGTAGGGGTGCTGGGCGTCCTCGTGCAGGCGCTCGCAGGAGAGCTCCTCGACGATGTTGCCGAGGTACATGACCAGGACGCGGTCGCAGAAGTGCTCGATGACCTTCAGGTCGTGCGAGATGAAGACCAGCGTCAGGCCGAACTCGTCCTTCAGGTCCATGAGCAGGTTGAGCACCTGCGCCTGGATCGAGACGTCGAGGGCGGAGACCGGCTCGTCGGCGACGAGGAACTCGGGGTTGCAGGCGAGCGCGCGGGCGATGCCGATGCGCTGGCGCTGGCCGCCGGAGAACTCGTGCGGGAACTTGTCCGTCGCCTCCTTGCGCAGCCCGACCTTCAGGATCAGGTCCTCGATGTAGGCGTCCATCCCGTTCGGCGTCTTCACGCCGTGGAAGGTGGCCACCTCGCGGATCGTCTCGCGTACGGTCAGGCGCGGGTTCAGGGAGGAGTACGGGTCCTGGAAGATCATCTGGATCTTTCGGCGCGCGGGCACGAGCTCCGCGCGGCTGAGGCCCGTGAGCTCCTCTCCATCGAACTCGATCGACCCCGAGGTGGGGGAGAGCAGGCGGATCAGGCACTTGCCGAGGGTCGACTTGCCACAGCCGGACTCACCGACGACCCCCAGGATCTCCCCGCGCTCGACCTGGAAGCTGACGCCGTTGACCGCGTGGACGTGGCCCACGACCTTGTTCAACAGGCCCCCGCGCTTGGGGAAGTGCATCACGAGGTCCTTCACGTCGAGGACCGTCTCACCGGCCTGGGCCGCCATGGTCTGTCGTGCGCTCACTGGGCACCTCCGAGGGGCAGGTGGCAGCGCACGGCGCGGCCGTCGTTGGGCACGAGCTCCGGCTCCTCGTCCACGCAGCGCTGCTCCTTGTAGGCGCAGCGGTCCTGGAAGCGGCAACCGTGGGGCAGCTCCCAGAGGCTCGGCACGATGCCGGGGATCGTGGGCAGGCGCTTGCCGTGCTCGCGGGCCCCGGACTTGGGGATCGATTCGAGCAGGGCCTTGGTGTACGGGTGCTTGGGATCGTGGAAGAGCTCGCGCACGGGCGCCGACTCGATCACGCGCCCGGCGTACATCACCATCACCCGGTCGCAGACCTGGGCGACGACGCCGAGGTCGTGGGTGATCAGCATGATAGCGGTGTTCAGCTTCTCCTTGAGCCCGTTCATCAGGTCGAGGATCTGGGCCTGGATCGTCACATCGAGGGCCGTGGTGGGCTCGTCGGCGATCAGGATGTCCGGCTCGCAGCACAGGGCCATGGCGATCATGACCCGCTGGCGCATGCCCCCCGAGAGCTGGTGGGGGTACTCGTCCACGCGCCGCTCGGGCTCGGGGATCTCGACCGTCCTCAGCATCTCGATGGACCGCTCCCGGCGCGCCGCCTTGTCGAGGGTCGTGTGGTACTTGAGGGCCTCGTCGAGCTGCCAGCCGATCTGGAAGACCGGGTTCAGGCTCGTCATCGGCTCCTGGAAGATCATCGCGATGCGGTTGCCGCGCACGCTGCGCATGGTCTCGTCCGAGGCGAACGCGAGGTTCTGGCCATCGAACACCACCTTCGAGTCCTCGCCGAGGAACGACAGGTGCTCCGGCAAGAGACGCATGATCGACTTGCTCGTCACGGTCTTGCCGCAGCCGGACTCGCCGACGATGCCGAGGGTCTCGCCCGGGTAGAGCTCGAACGAGACGTCGTCCACCGCGGTAACGATGCCGCGATCGGTCTTGAAGCTGGTCGAGAGCTTCTCGACCCGCAGGATCGGATCTTGGGCGCTCATCAGGACACGTGCTTGGGGTCGAAGGCGTCCTGCAGGGCGTCGGACAGGATGTTGAAGGCGTAGACGAGCACGAGCATGAAGACCGTCGCCGTGCCGATCTGCCAGTAGAAGCCGTTGAGGACCTCGGGGCTGGCGTAGTTGATCATCACGCCCCAGGAGGGCTGGTTCTTCACGCCGAGCCCCAGGAAGCTCAGGATCACCTCGGCCTTGATGGCGCCGATGAACAGCAACGAGAAGTTGATGAACATCAGGTGGGCCGTGTTCGGGATCACGTGGCGCAGCAGGATGCGAGCTCCCCCGAAGCCCATGGCGGAGGCCGCTTGCACGTACTCGAGCTCCTTGATCTTCATCACCTCACCGCGGATCACACGGCAGGGACTGATCCAGAACGACATGCAGAAGGCGGCGTACACCGGGATCAGGGTCTCGCTGAGCTGGACGCCGTTGACCTCCACCCCGCGGAAGGCCGAGGCCAGGACCATCAGCAGCACGATCCAGGGGATCGACGAGAAGGTCGAGTAGAGCCAGACGACCGCGTGGTCGACCCAGCCCCCGAAGTAGCCGGCGGCGGCGCCGAGCAGCGTGCCGATCAGCACGGAGATGAGCGCGGCGACGATCCCGATCTGCACGGCGACCTTGGTGGAGTAGATGGCGCGAAAGAGGATCGAGCGTCCTTGCCGGTCCGTGCCGAGCAGGAGGGCCAGCTTGCGCTTCGTCCCGGCGCTGCCGGTGGGGAAGGAGAACAGCTCATCCGTGGCGCGCTCCATCTCGACGAGGGCGGCCTCGGCCTCCGGGGTGTCGAAGGTCAGGTACTCGGCGGCCTCGTCGAGGGCCTCGAAGGCGGTGCTCACCCGGGCCAACACCTCCTCGGGGGTGCCCTGCTCGATGCGCAGCCCGGCCATGTCGTAGTCCGCCATCGTCTGCTCGGGGTCCGCCTTCGAGGAGGCGGCCTGCTCGACGGTGGTGATCATGAACTCCGACTGGTTGATGCGGCGATCCCCGTCGGTGTTGGCTCCGAAGCCGCGCAGGTTCTCGGGGCCAACGCGCTCGGTCACCGAATCCAGGGAGAGCGCACCGAGGCCCACGCAGAGGGCGACCAGGAGATAGACCACGATCACGCTCAGGGCGGTCATGGCCAGCTTGTCCCGGCGCAGCTTCTGCATGCCGCGCCCGCTCAGGAACTTCTGCAGGCGGGAGGTCGGTTGGCTCATGACAGGCGCACCCGGGGATCGACCAGCGCGTAGAGCACGTCCGTCAGGATGTTCGAGAGGATGAACAGAGCGGCGAAGATCGTCACGAAGCTCTGCACGACGGGGAAGTCCTGCTCGGTGATGGCCTTGTAGAGCACGCGGCCCATGCCGGGGATGTTGAAGTACACCTCGAGGAGCAGGGAGCCCATCACCAGGAAGGGGAGGGTGGTCATGATCCGCGTGATGATCGGGATCATGGCGTTCTTCAGCATGTGGACGAACATCACCTTCTTCTTGGTGGCGCCCTTGGCGACTGCCGTCGTGATGTAGTCGCGGCTGGACTCTTCCACCATCACCGCGCGGTAGAAGCGCGTGTCGTAGCCCATGGCCACGATGGTCGAGATCAGCACGGGCAGCAGGCAGTAGTGCGCCCAGTTCGAGATACCAGGCTCGTAGCCGGAGATCGCGAAGACCTGCTCGCCGGTGGCCTTCGGCAGCAGGAACGCGCCCCAGTACTGCCCGAAGATGATGTAGACCAGGAAGCTGATGCTCATGCCGACGACTGCCAGGAGCATTAACGTGCGGTCGATTCTCCTGCCTCGGAAGTACGCCGAGATCAGCGCAACCGAGATCGCCATGGTGCAGGTGAGCAGCAGGGCCGGCAGGGTGATCGCAAGGCTCGGACCGACCGAGTCAGCGAGCATATCGGAGACCTTGCGCCCCTTGTTCATCCAGCTCTCGGTGTCGAACTGGAACGTCAGGACCTCCACGTACTGCTCGAAGAAGCTCTTGTCGAGGCCGAGCTCGGCCCGGACGTTGGCCTCCTCCTCCGCGGTGGCGAACTTGCTGAGGTGCGCAGCGACCGGATCATTGATCCGCAGGGCCTGCATCAGGAGGAAGATGATCCCCAGGTAGACGGGGACATTGTAGAGCAGCTTGCGGGCGACGTACGTCCACATGGTGGCTGAGGGAGGGGGAGGTTGAGGGTTGGCCGGCGCGTGCGGTCAGCGGTGATGCACCCGGGCCCGAAAGCTAGCGAGCGGCGCGGCCCCCGGTGGGGGTCGCGCCGCTCATCGATCACAGGAGGCCTACTTGCCGGCCATCTCGGCCTTCATGGCCATGTCGACATCGACGTACTTCGGCCAGTTCCAGAAGTTCTCGGTGGGCTTGAAGTTCTTGAGCCATGGGCGCGCCAGGTAATTGCGCGTCCGAGCCATGGAGCCGACGTAGGGGGCATCCTCGAGCAGGATGTCGACCATCTGCTCCATGATGGCGGTGCGCTCCGGAGAGCGCTTCATGGTGAGGATCTGCTCGTACAGCGCGTCGTACTCGGCGTTCTTGTAGTTGAAGTGGTTCGCGCCGGGCGACTCGTTCGGCCCGTAGAACAGCGCCAGGTTGTTCTCGCCGTCGGGGTAGTCCGAACCCCAGGCGAAGCTGAACATGGGAGCCTGCTTCTTGTTGATCGTCTCGATCAGCTGGGGGAACTCGAGCAGCGTCGGCGACAGCTTGATGCCGATCTCACCGAGCTGGCGGGTCATCATCTCCACCTGTTCCGCGCTGTTGGCGGCCTTCGAGGTGAAGTAGTCGATCGTCGGGAGGCCTTCGCCACCGGGGTAGCCAGCCTCGGCCAGGAGGCCGCGAGCCTCCTCCAGGTTCAGGCCGCGGAAGGCCTTGGAGTTGACGCCGTCCTTCGGGTAGCCCTCGAGGCCCGGGGGGATGGGGCCGTCGTAGATGACGTTCTGGCTGTTGTAGAACGTGTCGTTGAACTCGACAGGGTTGATGGCGAGGCTGATTGCCTGGCGCAGCTTGCGGGAGCGCTCGCTGTCTCCACCCAGGAGCTCATCCTCCATGTTGAAGCCACGGAAGATGAAGTCGAGCAGGGGCACCGGCGTCCAGGTGATGCCCTCGGCGGCGTAGGCGGGCTTCAGGGTCTTCTTGCGCTTGTTGATCGACTCGACGTAGTACTCCGCGGGGATCTGCGCATAGTCGAGCTGGCCGCTGCGGAAGTTGAGCCACATGGGCTGGTCCTGCACGAAGCAGTCGATGTGCACGCGATCGACGATCGGCAGGCGCTGCCCCGCCGCCTTGTCGAAGCCGGCGGCCTTGTCCTCATCGCCGCACTCGGAGGGGTAGAGCTCCTCGCGGTAGTTCGGGTTGCGGACGAAGTCGAGGCTCTTCGACGTCTGCCAGTCCGTCATGAGGAACGGGCCGGTGCCGACCGGGCGGATCGAGAACTCCGAGCCGTAGGTCTCGGCGGCCTCACGGGGCACCACCGAGGTCTGGAACATGGCCAGGATGTTCAGGAAGCGGGAGACCGGCTCGGTGAGCTTGAACTGGACCGTGTACTTGCCCGTGGCCTGGATGCCCTCGCAGGGGGCGTCGTAGTCGAAGCTCGCGCCGCCATCGGCGTTCTGGGCGTCACGCCACTCGTCGAAGCCGGCGAGCGTGCTCTTCAGCAGCCACCAGTTCTTGCTGCCGATGCGGTTGTCGGCGATGCGCTTGATGGAGTAGACGACGTCTTCGGCGGTCATCTCGCGCCCCTTGCCGCCCTCGAAGCAGTCGTCGTCGTGGAAGAGCACGCCCTCCTTCAGCTCGAAGGTGTAGGTCAGCCCGTCTGCGGAGACGGTCGGCATGGCCTTGCAGAGCAGCGGCTCGAGCTCGCCCTTGCGCACCAGGTACTTGTACTGGAGCAGGTTCTCGTAGACGAACGAGCAGGCCTGGTTGTCGTAGGTGGTGGACCCACGCACCGGGTCGAGGGAGCCCGGGCCGGCGGAGCGGATCGGGAAGGTGAAGACCTTCTCCTCGATCTCATCGGGGTTGCCGCTGCCGGCGTTCACGGCCTCGCCGCCGGAGTTCGCCTCCCCGGAGGAGCCCCCTCCACAGCCGGCCAGGAGGCCGAGGGACAGGACGAAGGACGGGAGGAGCGCGGACTGGAGGAGCTGCTTCATGGGGGAAGGATCCTCTCCGGAAGTGCCCTGGAGCACAAGGGAGAGGTGCTGACGGCTGTTCCGATGGCGAGGAGCGGGTACCCTCCACCGTCCGATCAGGCGTCCCTTCCCGGTGCCGAAAAGCCGTCGAAAGCCGGTCACCTATTCCTTACGCCTCCGCAAGCCGGAGGAGTGCTGACCTTGGATCCGAGACCCACTCCCGCCGCCTCGCCCGCCGCCTCTCGCGAGGCCACGGCCGACACGTTTCCGGTCGACCAGCGCGTCGCGCTGCGCGACCGTGAACCCGAGGCGCTGGCGCTCTTCTACGACAGCTACTTCGATCGCGTCTACGGCTTCGTGCGACGCATGGTCGGATCCGAGCACCTCGCCGAGGACCTCACCCAGGACATCTTGATGCACGTCATCGAGCACCTGGGTAGCTACGACCCCGACCGCGCGCTGCGCCCGTGGGTCTTCACCATCGCGACGAACAAGGTGCGCGACTTCTGGCGCAGCCGCCGCCATCAGGACCGCCAGCAAGAGGTCAGCCTCGAGCTCGACGAGACCGGCGGTTGGGCGCGCGCCAACACGCCGCGTCCGGAGGAAGGCCTCGCGTCGAACGAGCGTACCGCCGCGATCGAAGCGGCGATCGAGGACCTACCCGACTCGATGCGTTCGACGCTCGTGCTGCGCTACTACGAAGGGATGTCCTTCGAGGACATCGGAAAGATCATCGACCGCAACGAGACCGCCGTGCGCAAGCGCTACTCGCGCGCGCTCGACGAGCTGCGGACTGCCCTGAAGGACCTCGGGGGCGAGCTCCCCGGACTGGAATCGTGAACGAAGAACCGAACAACGAGACGCACGAGCCCCTCGTGCCGCCCTCCGTGCGCGAAGCGCTGGACGACCTGCTCGTGGCTCCGGCGCGCGCGGGGTTCCGCGCTGCGCTGCGCGTCCGCTTCGTGGACGCCGGCGCCGCGTGCAACCGCGAGCTGAACGAGCTGCAGGCCGAGCTGGCCGAGGGCGAACACCCCGCTGCGGCCCCCGAGTTCCAGTCGGACCTGCGCGCGCGCTTCCTCGAGGCCGGCGCCGAGCTGCGCGAAGCGAGCGCCCCCGCGCCCGCAGCGCAGCCGCGGCCCGTCGCCCGCGCCCAGCGACGTGCGCGCCGCGCCCCCGAGCCCGAAC